>CALHBL010000418.1 GCA_937930825.1 uncultured Bacteriovoracaceae bacterium | reverse complement strand
GAAGAATAGAGATGGTCTTAGAATGACTATCTTCTAACCACTCACTTGGTATGTAGTCTTGCAGTTCCTCAATTAATTTAATATTGGTTGAGCTGAATTGAATTGGAATACCATGAAAATTAAAGGATAGAGATTTGAACTCGCTAGTGGAGTTAAATTCATTATGAATAGAAGCTTGGCCTAAGAGGGCTTCTTTTCTTTCCAAGAGCTGAGAGTTAGAGTAGAGCACAGGTTGTTCTAATAACCTAAGAATTAAGTCTATTGGCGAGACAGAAGTTTGGACCTCCTACATTAGCTTTCCTGCTACCATTGGTCGTGCCATTACACGTAGCGGCGAAAGCAAGAAGGTCCTCAGATTCAATCACGGGTGCCTCGTACTTCTCAGGTAGAGCTGTACTATTTTTATCTTGGTTTTTCTTTTTCTTTACTTCATTTTTCATCGCTTAAGTCCTAGCTTAATTAATGTTACTATTCATTATTCTAGTAACGATCATAATTTTATCCCTTTTTTCTGAATATTCATAATGAGCAAAAATATTAATAGAAATTGAATTAATATCTTTTAAAATTAGTGACTTAGGAGTTTTTGAGGGTTTTGCTACCTTCACTGAAGGGTTTATGCAAAGAATATTGGCAGTTTGCTTTTATCAATTAAGAATGAAGCACCAAAAGACAGCAGACTCCACTATAATGATTAGATATTAAATAAGTTTCATTAATTATTATTAAAGAGGATGTAATGAAGAGAATTCTATACATATGCCCAAATGGATACCTTGGTGGTGCTGAACGCTTTGTCTTAGATGCAAGTTATGGGCATATTAAGCATGGGGAGTTTGAGCCTCATATACTCTTTTTTTCCGCTGGTAGGGCCCAAGAAATGGCAGCAGAGTTAGGGATAGAGCATACAATTTTAAAAAATGGTTTTAGACTAAGTCGACCCCTCACTCTTTTGAGGGCAGTGAAAGAGGTAAGGCAATTTTTAAAACGCCAAAATTTTAAAATTTATAATGCCACAATGCCATATGCTCATATTGTAGGAGGCCTTGCCTCCCTTGGCCTGCCAATTATGAGAACTTGGTATCAACATGGCCCAGTCGGAGGACTATTAGATCAGATAGCAAGCTTTTTTAAAGTTGATCAAATATACTTCAATTCTGAGTGGACTCGTCGTCGCCACTATCAAACGGCCCTCTTTGCAAGCACTGGTCATGAAGATAGCCTCGTTCCTTATGGAATTAGAAAGTCTCAAGCCGACTCTACTAGAGTTTCAGAAATTCGCTTAGAGCAAAGTAGAGGTAGTGAAACAATTTATCTTTTGGCGGCCGGAAGAATTTGTCCATGGAAAGGATATGAGACACTACTTAAGGCCATTGATGGTATTCGAAGATCCAGTGTTAAGTTAGAGAAGAATATTCGCCTAATGATAGTTGGCGATGTTGGAAGAGAATCAGATAGGGCCTATAAAGACTCTTTAATTGATTTTGTTGAAAAAAATAAACTCAGCGAAATAGTAAGCTTTCTTGGTCAGAAGCAGGATTTGTTTAACTATTTCAAAGCAAGTGATATATTTATTCACTGTTCTAGTTCTCCGGAGCCTTTTGGTTTGGTCGTTGCCGAGGCCATGGTTCAAAGGACTTTTGTAGTAGGATCTAATCAAGGGGGAACAAGTGATGTTCTTGTTGATGAAGTCAATGGTTTGGCCTTTAACCCAGTCTCTGAGCGTTCACTATCAAACCTTCAAAATAGGCTTGAAAGCGCTTTAAAGCTTTTCCATAATGATAAAGCTCATTTCGACGATTTGAGAAATAAAGGGTTTCAGACTGTAGAAGAAAACTTCAATGTACCTAGAATGACCACTCAATTAGAAGGCCTTTTTAATAAATTAATTTAGTCATTTGAAATGAGGGCGTTTTTCTATGCGACAAGGTTTAAATTATAATCATTTGGAAAGTTTCTTATGTGTTGCAAAGTATTTGAGCTTTTCTAAAGCAAGTCGTGAGCTTAATATTGCTCAACCGGCAATATCGAAGCAAATAAAAAGTTTAGAAGGATTCTTTAATCAGCAGCTCTTTATAAGAAGTCGTCAAACAGTCAACCTAACTCCTTTTGGGCAAGAAATTGTCGTTCGCCTTGGAGGGCTTCATAATGAACTTGGTCATCGTGTTGAAGAAATTAGAGAGTTTTCTTCTGTATTGTCTGGTGAAATTCGGCTAGGGTGCTTATCTGAAGTAGGGGAAAAAGTTTTTATAAAAGTTCTAAGTAAGTTCAAAAAAGAGTATCCGGATATTCAACTTCATATTCAATTTTTAAAAGGTAACGAGATAGTCCAGAACTTGAAACAAGGCCAACTCGATATTGGGATTATTGCTGATAAAGTTGTTCAAGAAAATATTCGTTGTTTTAAAATATTAGATGAAGAAATTATAATGATAGCTAATAGGACAACAGATTTTGATTTGAAAGGGAAAATCAATCAGCTCCCTTTTGTTGCCTATTCTTTAAATGATCCGCTACTAATGTCTTTTTTACAAAAGTTTAGTCCTAGGTTTCAGGCCCAGAAACTGAATTTTGAATTCATTGTGAATTCACATAGGTCGATGTTAGAGATAATCAAGGAGAGGCCGTACTTCTGCGTCGTCCCACGCTTGAGTGTTGAGAAGGAGTTAAAAGCTAAAACGATTGTGCAAGTTACTCAAAAGTCTATTAAGAGCTCTCTCTATTTAATTCAACAAGAACAAGAATTTCCAGAGCGTAAAGTGGCAACATTAAGCACATTTTTAAGAAAGCATAAGTATTAATTCTTAGTAGATATTAGGCCATTAACTTTAGATCAATACTCTATTCAGAATCTTTAGAGTATGTTTCCACAAACTTCTTTATTGCATCAATATTTTCAAGAATATACTGCGCTTTAGTCAAACCAAAACTTACAACAGTACTATACTTTTCGAGCTCTTTACCTTCTTCATCTACTTTGTAAATTTTTAAAATTTTATTTCCCTTATATTCTTCTACGCCTACATTATGAGGTGAAAGATCTTTTGTCATTGTGAACCCCTAAAACTTTAAATAATAATGTAATGTTAAAAAAGAGTATATAGTCCTCCTGTTTGAGTTTTCAAGTATTGAAAACTCAAACAGGAGACTTGAATGTTCGATTGCTATTGAGTTTTATGTTACATGCTATTAAGCAGGCTGCATGAGCTCCTTTTCTTTTTAATCTAAGACGAGGCAATCCAGATTATCTCAATAGTACTATCCTTTTTTAGAGGTTTGAAAATTTTGCGCGTTACTTGCTCTCTAGTCTTGTTGTGCGGCGTGCTGCTTAAACTCCTTTCGAGTGGCGGTATATATTTTTAAATAAGCAGGTTTAGCGCTAATTTACTACGTTCATATTGAGAAAAAGCGAAGGTTAAGAGTAGGATAGAGGATTGACTTAATTACTGCTCGAGATTTGCTATCCTTTCCTAATTAACTGGCTTAGAATCTTAAATTATGGATGACTTAGCTTTAAATATTTGGCTCTCTGTTGGTGCCTTTCTTGTCATTATTGAATTCTTGCTCCCCGGGCTTGTCATGGTCTTTGTCGGAATGGGAGCGTTGACTGTTGCACTAGGCATGAAGCTGGGTCATATTGATTCAGTTGTCGAACAGCTTATAACTTTCTTTGTAAGTTCATTACTCTACCTTTTAACAATTCGCTTTGCTGTTCTAAGGTTTATTCCTAGTGATACGGTTCAGGCCAACATAGATGAAGACGTTGACATTATTGGTCAGGTTCTTAGTGTTGTTGAGGAGACTGATTCGTTAGGATTAGCAAGAGTTGAGCATAGTGGTAGCTCCTGGCAGGCGCGTGGTGACATAGAGAAGAAATTTATCAAAGGTGATAAAGTCAAAATTATCAGACGTGAGAATATAACTCTCATTGTTCAAAAAATATTAGAGGAATAGGGTGAGAACGTGTTAACTATTTATTCTGGAATAATTTTATTTATTTGTTTTCTTATTTTTAAAACAATTTTGATTGTAAGTGAAAGGGAAAATATTATAATTGAAAGGTTAGGGAAGTATCACGCTACCTTACTTCCAGGCATTTACTTTCTTATCCCCTTTATTGATAGTGTGGCTTACCGTCAGGAGATGAGAGAGCAGGTCATTGATATTCCCTCTCAAAGCGTAATAACCAAAGACAATATTCAAGTTGAAATTGATGGCCTTCTCTATTTGAAAGTAATGGATCCCAAGAAAGCGAGCTATGGCATTGGCAATTATCTTGCGGCGAGTATTAATCTCGCTCAAACAACCATGAGGTCCGAGGTTGGGAAGATTACTCTTGGAGCAATATTTTCTGAAAGAGATGAGGTAAATGCCAAAATAATCAGTGAGATTGATAAGGCTTCAGATCCATGGGGGGTAAAAGTTCTACGCTATGAAATAAAAGATATCGCTCCTTCTAGGCAAGTTGTTGATACCTTGGAAAAACAAATGGAAGCTGAGAGAGAAAAAAGGGCCGAAATTACAAGGGCCACAGCTGAAAAAGAAAAACTTATTAATGTTTCTGAGGGACGAAGACAACAGGCCATCAATGTTTCTGAAGGTGAAAAGCAAAAGAGAATTAATGAAGCCAAGGGAAGAGCAGAGGGAATAAAGTTAATTGCTGAGTCAACGGCACAGAGTTTGAGTCTAGTTGGTGCAGCTATAGATCTCCCCGGAGGAGATGCCGCTTTAAAAATGAGAATGATTGATCAGTATATTGAGCAGCTAGATGAAGTTATTGGGAAGGGCGAAATCTCTCTTTTTCCAGCTCAATTAGCTTCCTTAAAAGGTATTGTTGATGAATTGAAGGGAAGTGGAAAAGCTTCTTTAGGAAGAGGAGATCTGAATGGATAACATATTATTCTTAATTATTGTCGGTGGTTTATTCCTCTATATTTTAGTGGCGCTTATTCGCTCCTTAAGACTCGTTCCAGCGAGGACAGAGTTTATCATAGAAAGATTTGGACGCTATCATAAAACGCTTCAGGCGGGATTTCACTTTCTCATCCCCTTCATCGAGAAGGTAGCGTTTACTCAAGATTTAAAAGAGCACACGATGGATGTGCCTCCCCAGACTTGCTTTACTAAAGACGAAATTCAAGTAGAGGTTGATGGCGTTATTTACTTACAAGTCTTTGACTCGCAAAAAGCTAGCTATGGAATAACTGATTTTCAATATGCCGCGATTCAATTAGCTCAAACCACAACGAGAGCAATTATTGGAACTCTCGAGCTAGATAGAACCTTTGAAGAAAGAGAGGCGATAAGCGCTAAGGTAGTTTCTGTTCTTGATAGTGCAGCTGCGAAGTGGGGAGTTCGAATTCTAAGATTTGAAATAAAGAATTTAACCCCTCCGGAATCTGTTCGCCAGTCAATGGAAAAACAAGTAACTGCCGAAAGAAATAGAAGGGCCATCCTAGAGAAAAGTGTTGGTGAAAAACAATCCTTAATCAATACTTCAGAGGGCCAAATGCATGAGCTCATTAATAACTCTGAGGGGGAAATGCAAAAAAGAATTAATGAAGCCAGTGGTAAAGCATCAGAAATCTTGGCCCTTGGTGAAGCAACGGCTGAGTCTATTAAGAAAATCGCTGGTGCAATAAGTGGTCCCGGCGGAAGAAGTGCTGTTAATTTAGAATTAGGACAAAAGTATATTAGATCCCTAAGTAAGTTAAAGAACCCCGGTAATAATGTGATTATGGGGGGGAATTTGGCAGATATGAAAGAAATGCTCAAAGGACTGGATATTGAATTCTAGCTATTCTTATGGAGTAATCACTAAAGGTTACTTTCCACCATTGCAGAATATTTTTGAGTATTTCTTTACGACACTATGCTTAGGTGATTCTCTATCATTTAAATGTTTAGAAAGTCCAAAACTGCCATACTGACTCTGACTTTGTGTCATCGTGAATTGGATGAGTGACTTTCCTCCTGTGTCCATCCAGCCTTCAATGAATTCTCGATAGCCATCTTTCATTCTCTTATGAACATTAGTACTGTGAATTAGCTTAATAAGCTGCTTCTTCTTTTCAGGACTAGCATTGGCCTTTAAGTCTGGCGGCATATTATCTAAAGTTAGATGCTGACCACCCTCATAAGCAACTAAATCAATCTTAGCTTTCTCAAAGTCTTTACTTTGAAGTACTTCCTGCTGTAATTTCATTTGGTTGATAACTTCCGGAATTCCTTCTGGATTATCTTCATCAAGGAGAAGGTCCATGACTTCATCAGGTGTATTGAGTGAGTAGAGTCCTTTCTTTTTCTTGTCTTTGAGGTAGTCCTTACAGGGTTCGCTCTCCATTTCACTACTTCCCCAGCAGCCGTGAAAGTAAGTTGCAGTTGCAACTGCATCGACTTGGTCCAACTTCTTTTCACCATTTAGGTACTGGAGCATTTTTCGAGTTCGAGTTGGATCTTTTTGATTAGTTCCTAATGTTCTTGAGATAGAATCAGCGCCAAGAACCTCTTCAAAAATCCCAAAGGCATTTAGGCTGAGGTCAACATATGTTTTAATTTCTGCAGCTACTTTGGCATTAATCTTGTCACGAAAAGGCTTTTTATGTCGCTTATAACGAGCAGTTACTTCTTTTACTTTTTCAGTATCGCCTGCTTCCTCAGCAGCTGTACGCTCTGCTTTGTAGAGATCATCTAGCCTTTGAAGAATAGTAATGAGAGTTTTTCTAGAATAGTCTTTAACGGGATCTTCGGTTTTAGCATTAATATATTTAGCTCCCCAGAATCGGCCATTCCAAACTTCATTACTATATTCAACGTGAACTTTTAAATCTTTATTATGCTCTTTAATCTTAGCAAGCTTGGTGGCCATTAATTTAATATACTCATCAGAAGCATTATGGGGGATCGTTACCCACGGATTAGCGCCAGTTTGTTTAATAAGTTCGGCCGCCACTTCGATAGGGGCGCCTCGCCAATTTCGTTTATCGGTATTCCAATTCACTCCCCATGTGGCATCTGATAGCTTGGCACGGTTTTCAGGAGTTCTATTATAGGACTCATCTTTTACGCAATTCTTTGCTTCAGGGGTAAGTTTATTCCAATCGATTTTTACATCCTTCGCATTTCGACCCTTTTCCTTTATTGAACTCCATTTTTGAACAGCGATACATTCATCGGGGAGTCGGGGAGAAGCGTACATAAAATTCATCAGCCTCAAGACTCTAAAATCTTTTAGATAATCTAAATAATCTTGATTGAAAACGATTTTTTCAGGGTCTTCTTCGAATTGTTCTTCGTAATTTGGCTGTCCTCCCGGAAGGATGATTTTCATGTCCTTTAAGCAAGCACCAGCTTTCTGTGCCTTTACTTCAAGTGTTAGTCCATTTTGACTTAATTGCTTTTTAATATTTACGTCTAGGCACTTCCTCTTCATTTTATTCTTAGTTACCTTCCTTCCATCTGGGCAATTGATTAGTTTTGCCCCTTTTATTGAAAGCTCAACTTTTCCAGAGTAATGGATTGGGTAGATACCGTTTGG
>CALHBL010000417.1 GCA_937930825.1 uncultured Bacteriovoracaceae bacterium | reverse complement strand
AACAACGGCTTCTATCCCGAGAAAGTTATCATCCGTTGCAGTTTCTTGATTGGCCAGCACATAGACTGAGTTAAATATATTTAAGCCCTTATTCTCCATCGCTCCCATATTAAAGGAATCAACGGCAACGATCATGTAAATATCAAGGTCGTACTCTAATCCAAAAGTATCTTCATCCCATTTCATCGATTTCTTTAGCGATTCCATAGCATGGCCACAACGGCTTTCATTACCTTTGTCACAGTAAATTCTAAGATCAATCGTTCTTCCACTGATTGTTTTATAGCTGTCTTGAACAAGGCCGAGGTCCCCTGCAACAAGGGCGTAGAGGTAAGCCGGCTTTGGGAAAGGGTCTTCCCAAGTCACAAAATGCTTTCCATCTTCAAGGTCACCCTCATCAATGGGGTTACCATTGGAGAGCAGTACCGGAAACTCACTCTTGGGCGCTATTACCTTGGTAGTAAATTTGGCCATAACATCTGGACGATCGAGGTAGTAAGTTATTCTTCTAAAGCCCTCAGGCTCATTCTGGGTACAGAAGATTGGCCCCGATTTATAGAGACCATCGAGTGCTTTATTAGCTTCTGGGTTTATGACGTTTTCTATTAGCAATTCAAAAGAGTCAGGTAAACTCTTTAGTAATATTCCCTCTTCAGCAACTTCTACTGGCCATTCCTTACCTTCAACTTTTGCACTTATAAACTTTAATTCTTCACCATTAAGGAAGAGATCAGTACCCGCATCATCAGCCTTGGTATTTTTCACCACTTTCATCTTCGAAGTGACTACTGTTTCAGTACTTTTAAGATCGAAGGTCAAGAAAACCTCGTTTATTAAAAATGGTGTAGGTTGGTAGTCCTTAAGGAAAATTGTCTTTGGAGTTGCTTCTTTCATCGTATTTAATCCTAAATTTGAATTGTTTTGAGGTATTTTTCCCATAATGAGACCCTATTGTCAGTTTTTCGCGAAAAATGCTAGAAATCTGAACTTTTAGCTTTGTGTCATCCCAAACTTTGTTTAAAATAGAGCTGAACTTAAACCTATCCATTAAATTATGACTAAACTTAAGAATGATAAAAATAAGAAACACTACTTTTCAGAGGTTGAACCCTCAGAGTTGACCGAGATCTGTGGAAAAATCATTGAAGAAGAGATAGAAATAAAGGCATGGGAACAAGGTAAGAGTGATAAGGAAGTGGAGACCTTCATTCCTAAAACCTACTCTGCCGATGATAGAATCCTTGAGATTTCTCTCGGTGGCGGCCTCTTATCTAAGCTGAGCTCCTCAAAACTCCTCGATAAAGATATATTTATAAAGATTGGTAGTGATAAGTTTCAATTCTTCAGCACTTCTATTCTAGAGTATAACAAAGATACTAAGACCTATTTCATCGTCCTTAGCCGTAGCTTATTTAAAACCCAGCAAAGAACTAACTATAGACTGCAATCGAGTACTTATATTAGAATTCAGTTTAGGATAGATGCAGACACTCTCAAAGAAGGTCTTGATATTAGTGCTGGTGGTACCTCTTTTATTGTTCCCAAAGAAGAAGCTTCTCTCTACCAAAAAAACCATATATTCAAGGATTGTAAACTCGGTCTTAATAGCGAAAAGTTTAATATTCCAAGTGCTAAAGTGGCAGCGACTTGGCCTGCTAAGAACGCGAGTGATGAGCCTACAGGTGAATTGAATGTTGGTATTGCCTTTGAAGATCTTACCCCAGAAACTGAAGAGCTTCTCTTCAGATATATCAATGGCGAAGCAAGGGCCGATGAAATGAGAAAAATGATGGATAAAAGAAAGAAGGACAAAGAAAAATAGCACGAATACGCCTGAAACCAGCTCTTCTTTAATTCCCCCAACTTAGACAATCGTCTTCCTACCGAGTAGAGATTTCAATAAACCCCTATAATGATTGACGGCCATCCTAGTGACGATGTATGTTTCTATGCACAAAAATAGAACGACTCATCTTTTTTATTCGACTCACATGGGCCTGTGCTCAACAGCAGAATACGAGATGATTACCCAAGGCAGAGACTATGAATATCGAATCATTTGCAGGCTATAAGATGATCAAGAAAGTGAATATGTTAAGAGAGAATGATCTCTATCCTTTCTTTCGTTCTATTGAAGACTCAGAAGGCACAGTCGTTAAAGTTGATGGTAAAGAGCAAATAATGATCGGCTCTAATAACTACCTAGGCTTAACTCACCACCCTCATGTAATAGAAGCAGCTAAGAATGCCATTGATATCTACGGAACGGGCTGTACAGGCTCTCGCTTTTTAAATGGCAACCTCTCCATCCACGAAGAACTTGAAGAAAGACTTGCTAACTATGTTGGCCATGAAAAAGCTCTCGTTTTTTCAACGGGAATGCAAACAAACCTAGGAACAATATCAGGAATTTGCGGACCTAAAGACTGTCTGCTCTTTGATTCTGAAAATCATGCCTCTCTCATTGATGCTTCACGCTTGGCCCTAGGCCCTACTTTCAAATACAAGCACAATAATATGGAATCCCTCGAGCAAGTTCTCGCCGATAATATCAACCGCTTCAATAATGTTTGGATTGTTACAGACGGAATATTCTCAATGACCGGAGAGCTGGCAAAGCTTCCCGAAGTTGTTGAACTGGCCCAAAAATATGGAGCTCATGTCTACAATGATGATGCCCATGGAATTGGTGTCATTGGCAGACAAGGCAGAGGAACCATGACCCACTTTGATGTCACTGATAAAGTGGCCCTTAATATGGGGACTTTCTCCAAGGCCTTTGCTTCAATTGGTGGAGTTATTAGTGGATCAGCTGAGATGATTGACTATGTAAAACACACCGCTAGAAGCTTTATGTTCTCAGCTTCAATGCCTCCTTCAGCAGTTGCAACTGTTGCCGCTTGCTTAGATGTTATTGAAAGCGATACCACTTTACATGATAGACTGTGGCGTAATGTAGAGTTAATGAGAGATGGTTTTAGAGATATTGGCTTCTATACTTACAACTCTCAAACTCCTATCATACCTATCTTTATTGGTGATGAAACCAAGGCCCTCCAAGTAACTAATTACTTAAAAGATAATGGTGTCTTTGCCACTCCAGTTCTGCCACCAGCAGTTCCAAAGGGTGAAGCCTTAATTAGAACTAGTTATATGGCGTCTCACTCTACAGAAGAGCTCACTAAGGTTCTCGAAGTTTTGGCCAAGGCAAAGAAAGAGTTTGATATTCCTGGTCTATTTCACTAAGTTTCTCAGAATCAATTTTTCAGTAGGCAATTATGAATAATATCACTGTTTACCCCATTTCAACCCCTACTGATAAGAGGACTTTCATCAATCTTCCTTGGACCATTTATAAAGGAGACCCCAACTGGGTCCCTCCCCTTAAAATGGCGATTAAAGATCAGCTCAATCCTAAGCACCCCTTCTACGAAACCGGTGAAACCCAGTGCTTCCTCGCAAAGAAGGATCACGATGTTGTCGGTCGAATCATGGCCATCGAACCAAAATCCTATAATGAGTTTCAAGATTCTAATGTCGGCTTCTTTGGCTTCTATGAATGTACAAAAGACTTAGAGGTTAGCAAGGCCCTCTTCGACGCAGCTGAGAAGTGGTGCAAAGACAGAGGCCTTGAGCAAATAATGGGACCAATCAATCTTTCCACTAATTATGAAAGTGGTCTACTCGTAAAAGGATTTGATGATCCTCCTCAAGTGATGATGACTTATAACCCTAAGTACTACCTTAAACATATGGAAGAGCGTGGTCTACAAAAGGAAATCGACCTCTTAGCTTACGAGGTCGACTACCCTGTAACTATGCCGGAAGTCATAATCAAAATTTCGGAACGGGCCGAAAAACGTAATGGTATAGTCTTCCGTCAACTTGATAAGAAGAATTTTGATCGAGAAGTGCAAATCATGCTCGATATCTATAACGATGCATGGGAGAAGAACTGGGGTTTTGTTCCCATGACCAAGAAAGAATGGGAGCATACAGCAAAAGACTTGAAGGCGATTATTGACGAAAGGCTTGTAGTCTTTGCTGAAGTTGAAGGTGAGCCTGCTGGCTTTATTGTAGGCCTTGCTGATCTCAATCAAGTTTTTAAAGAAATTCCAAATGGTTCACTCTTTCCAACGGGTCTTTTTAAACTTCTCACTTTTAAAAAGAGAGTCAATAGAATGAGAGTTCCTACTATGGGAGTGAAGAAGAAGTTTAGAAGAATTGGTCTCGAGACTATGCTCTATAGAAAGTGCCAAATGAATGCCGAAGAGGCCGGGATTTATAGAAAGTGTGAGGCCAGCTGGATACTCGAAGATAATATCAATATGAATAGGCCACTCATAAAAATGGGTTTTGATGCCTATAAAACCTACCGCATTTATAAGAAAGAATTAGTGTGAAGATTCTCGTCACTGGTGCAACCGGCTTTGTAGGTTCTCATTTATGTGATGCCCTTATAGAGCAAGGACATGAGGTTTTTGCCCTAGTGCGAACTCCTGCGAAAGCGGCCATACTTCCCTCTCAAGTACATATTATAAAGGGTGATATAAGCTATGGTTCAATTAAAAAATGGATTGAAGAACTCCCCTTAGATCTCAATGGAATTATTCATACCGCAGGTATCGTTCACTCCTTCAATCATAGAGAATTCTATGAAATTAATACTGAGGGGACGGCCTTCCTTATTGATCAATTTAAACTTCACTACCCAACCCTTCATTTTACTTTAATTTCTTCTTTGGCAGCAGTAGGCCCCTCCTCTTTAGAGAAGCCCCATACTGAAGCGACGGAACTTGAGCCGGTTTCCAACTATGGAAAATCTAAGAAATTTTCAGAGCTTATGCTCCAAGAACACGCCCCAAAAGAATGGAAGACGACTATCATTAGACCGCCAATGGTTATAGGTCCTAGAGATACTGCCGTACTCGATGTTTTTAAAATGGTCAATTCACGGGTTGTTCTCTCAACTGGATTAAAAGGAATGCAGAAGCTTTATAGCTTTGTCTGTGTTTTTGACTTAGTTGATGTCATTACCAATTCACTAGAAAAACAAGAATTACAAAATGATATTTTCTTTTCGGCCTACCCGCAGTATGTAACTTTCAAAGAAATTATCAACCAAATAGAATCAAGTCTTAGTAAGAAGGCCTTTACTCTCTTAGTTCCCTTCTTCATCATTAAAATCTTGGCCAATTTCTTCAATATATTAAGTATCTTCTTTAAAATCAGTATTCCCCTTACTCCTGATAAATTAAAAGAGCTCGAACCTAGAGCATGGCACTGTTCAGGGCAACGTTCCCAGGAAGTACTTGGAGTAAAATACAATTGGCCTTTAAAGAAGACCATAGAAGTTACCTGTAGTGATTATAGAGATCGAGGATGGCTTTAATTCTTATCTTTGTCTTCACCTTCGAGGGCATCATCATTATCTTGGTTTTCTTTAAAGATCATCTGGTTCACGGCTACTCTAATATTTGCTCTTTGTGTCTCTCCTAGACCATGAATGACAACTCTGTACTGATTATACCCCTCTTTTAACCAGTCTGCTTCATCCAGCTCTTCAGTCACTGTAAAAGCAAAGTTTAAGGGATTGCCTAAGCGGTAAACACTCCAAAGAGGAAGAGTGGCCTTGGTTTGAATCTTCATCCATGCTTCACAAATGGACTTTACCTCGATTTCGACTTCGTATTCAAGAAAACTCTCGAGGGCATCTTTCTTAATATAGTAGCGCTTTTCTTTACTGTGAGAGGTGATACTTTGGTCATGACTTTTGCTACGTCCTGCATTCTCTTCATAGCTCTTGCAAAAATCTAAAAGTAAAGACAGTGAGAACTCCTCCGTATGGGCCATGATATTCTTATACTGATAATGATTTTGCAGATGCTCTGAACTCCAGTGGGAGCGAAAAACAACAACGAAGGGGAAGTGGGTTTTTAATTTTTCAATCTCAAGTATTATATCGCCCAGCTCTCCTTCATCTTTAAGTTCAGGGCACTGATAGCACAGAATACCTGGCATGACTTTGGGAAGAAGCTTGTCTCGCTCGGCAACCGAGCGATAGAGCCGAATAGAATAAGGGTAACTATCCAGTGGCTTACTGGCCTGCTTTAAAATAGAGAGCTCACTATCGACAATCATCAATCTGGTTCTCTTCGGTGTGCTTTGAGAGGATTGGGCTTCAAGGAACTTTTCTAACTTAGCTCTACGAGCATCACCCCGCTCAGTTAAACTCTTTGTCAGCCAAAACTTCTTCTGCTTATCTCTTTCACTTTCTGCTTCTTCAACTTCTTCAGGATCATTTATTACATAAGTAAGGTCACTAACGTAGTTAAGCTCGTAATAGTAGTTCTGGTCAATACGGTGCTGAATCTCAAATTTCTGGATGGGAAAGCCTTCTCCTAGGCAGTGAGTGAGCTTAAAAGATTTTCCCTCACTGGGAAGAAAGTCATGTTCTACATGCAGGTACTTTTCAGATAAGTAGCCAATCCGCATAAGACTTAGGGCCTTCATCTTCAATGGTTTCTTGACGATCTGGGCCTTAGCAAAGCTGCCTTCAGGAAACTTTCCTCCCTTAAATAAGAAGAGCGCTTGATTAGTAATATCTCCATACTCAGCAGATTTCATATGAGTAAAAGCGATACCAATAGAGAAGCTCTCCTTGATTAAGTTTTGAGGAGCATGGGAGTCCCATAGACCGATAAGAGTTGGAACAGTATCAAATAAGCGAGGCAGACTTCGAGCAATAGTGAGCATCTTCAAAGGATGAGAAGAGTAATCGAGAAAGCAAATATTGGGCATTTCTTTAACAATCTCAATCGTCAAACGCTGAAATGTTTCTTCGTCATCATGCCATAAGCTCATAAATTCAAACTTATCACTGAAGCCTTCAGTAAATCTTTTCTTTAGACTATTGAAATAAGCTAAATCTTTGCCGACAAAAATGATTTTTATCATTCTTCTATTTTAGGGGGTAGGGCATCAGATGCAAGGTTTTTCGCGATACTATCTAGAAACCTAAAATTTCCAAGCGATACGTGGTCCTATAGCGCTTTGATGGCGAATAAAACCAATGCTGGCCTCTCGTTCGAACACCCACTTGTAGAAAGGGTGATTCTTCTCATAACCAGCTGCTCTTCGTACGCCTTCACTGGCCCAAGCAGATAAGACAAAGGAGGCCACAACATCAGAAAGCCAGTGCTTCTGATCTTGAATCCGCTGCATAGAGCTCATTACACTAAGGGCAAGAGGGAGGGCCGACCACGCTGGGCCATAAAATTGTAATGTTTTGAAGAAGAGAGTCATATAGGGAACGACGTGGCCACTAGGCCAAGATGACTTGCCTCGAAATTCAGTTTCCCAAAAAGATTGATTGCTTAGCTCAGGCCTAGAGTGAATATTGACGTAACTAAGTAAGCCTGACTCAGCAAGGGCCAAGTACATCGAAGCAAAGTATTCTTTAGCGAATTGAATGTGATGGTTATTACCAGTTTTTCTACCGTAGCAGTAGAAGCCCGCATGGATGACGGGGAAGTTAAAGACAACTCCAAGGTCACCAATATTATCAACGAGATTAGTGATTTCAGTACCGCCATAGCGGGACTTAATTCTATCATCATTTTCAAAAGCGTAAGCTATTGCTGGAACTCCCCAAGCCGCATGATAGAGATTATTCACTTCACGAAATTGCTCATAAGAGCCCTGAAAAAGGAGTCCAAAGGCTTCTTTGGTATCTTTTAGTAAACTGTATTTTTGAGTTTCTTCTTTATATTCTTTAAGTTCTTTAGCATCAACAGCATATGAATAGTTAAACTGAAGAAGCCCTACAACGACAACAACAAATATCTTCACTTACTTACTTTCCTTCTTTGGCCCGTTCACACTTCCAAAAATATAATCCCACATGGGGTTAGAGACACCGTACTTTGATGCTTCCTTACTATGATGATGGCGTAAGTGATACTTGCGCAGATAGCTGCCAACTTTTGATTTCATAGAGAAGTGATGAGTAGCGTAGTGAATATAATCATAGGTTAAGTAACCCACTGCAAAGAAGCCCATAAAAGCTTCAATATAGAGACTTGGAATAAAGAGGCTAAAGAAACCATAGAGTAAACCCATTAAAAGAATCGCGGGAACCGGAGGCATAACTAATCGTGTAGCATCATCTGGCTGATCATGGTGAATGCCATGGAAGAGGTAAATCAGCCTCTTCCCTAGGGCGCTCTTTGCTGGGTAATGAAAGAGGTAGCGGTGAAGGACATACTCAGAGAGTGTCCAAATAAAAAGCCCTAGAAAGGCCCAAGTGATCATATCCACTGGCCCTAAACCTTTAATGACTATGGCCCGATAAAAGAGCCAACCACAAACCGGAGTCCACAAGATGAGAGGAACGATGGGATGCACGTGAGTCACCGCTTCTAAAATCGGATTTTCAAAGAGCCTTAAAGATTCTGTCTTATTTTTCATAATCTTCCAAAAATGCTAGAGGTACCTTACAATAGTGCAATAATCTATCCCCTTCGATACCACAATCTCTAAACTTATAATAGTAGAGGTATATGAATCTCTAGGAACTGTAAAATGAATCAATCAAAGACGGTACTCTTTACAATAAATTTCTTACTTTTCTTCGGCCTCTTCTGCCCTTCTCTAACAGCGAAGGTCACACCCCTAGAAGAGCCCCAGAAGTGGCCTAGCATCAAAACTGAGGTCATTGAGGGTAAAGTTTGGCCAAAGGTTATAGTGGAAACCCTCATCG
>CALHBL010000416.1 GCA_937930825.1 uncultured Bacteriovoracaceae bacterium | reverse complement strand
ACTATCTGCTCTTGGAGGTTAAGAAGGCCTTTAATTTAGGAGACACCCTCGAGTTTGTGCCTTTTTTAGGTAAGAATATTGAAGTAGAAATTAAAGAAATTAAAGATGTAACAGGTGAAGAGTATCAGCGCTCAAGGCCTGGCATGCTAGTGAAAATGGGCGCACTCAAAGGTGTTGAGGCCATGAATATCGTTAGATCGAGGGTCGATTAATGAATTCCCCCGCGCCAATCCTTACTTATAGCTTAGATCAGCCCCAAGATGTAACTCTCTTTATCAACCAGTTAAAGAGTCTCTCCCAGACAAACTCTTTAAAAGATAGAGTTGAAGTTATTCTTCATTCGAAAGGTTTCAGCCGTATTGGTAAAATGGAATTGGCCGCGTGCCAAGAGAGTGCAGAGCTTTTGAACCGCGCCGGAGTTGCCTGCTTCTTCCAATGGGATATTCTCATGGTGGAAACTACTTTTCTGGCCACCTGCGCTCTTTTTAAGACCATAGACTTTACTTATTTCTCTGGAATTCGCGTTCAGGACCCGGGCGCTCTTTACTTTCTAAAAGAAGAAAATTGCGCGCAAGATATTCACTTTATTACTGATCAAGGCAATCATAATACTCTTGGCCTAAAGAGCTGGGTCGATTATTGGCCAGCAGGAATTAAGCGCCTTGTGATTAGTCCTGAGATTCCTAGCGACGCTATTTTAGAACTGCACCGAGAACTTAATATTGATTTGGAAGTTCTAGGGGCCGGAAGCATCCTTCTCTTCTATACTCCTAGGCACTTGGTAAGCCCCCTCTATGGCGAAGAAGGAGAGGGGCAAGGAGAATTGCAAGGGGAATGGAAAGAAGACAGTGGGCAATCCCTAGTGTGGGGAACTTCTGAGGAGAGCCCCCACAAAGGTTTTCCCATCGTTGAAAATCAGCATGGAACCTTCATGTACAATACTAAGGAAGTTTTAATTTTTGATGAAGCAGAGGCCTTCCGAGCACTTGAAAAAACCCAAAGAGTTGTTTTTAGAGTGGACTATCTTCTTGAGCCTCTGAGTAAAGATGGGCTGACACAATTCTTTTTTCTTATCAATCAAATTCTTAATGATGAAAGTGAAAACTCACGTTCAGGTAAACAGGACTGGAAGCTCTTTGCGCAGGAACAGAGATCCCTTGGGGTTACAAAAGGTTTCTTTCGCACCAATAAGACGGATGTGCTGTTTAAGAAATTAAAGAGCTCAAGACTTCAAGATGAGTTGACTGATCTTATTGGCGAAGTTGTCGATGTTAAAAAGAAGAAGCATATTGGTATTCGATTGAGCTCTTGTGATACTCCACTGAAGAGAGGAGAAGAGATAGAGCTTACTTCCCCCGATGGGAATATCAAACGAGTAACGGTATCTTCAATGAAGAATGCAGACGGAGTGGAACTTACTGAAGGCCTAAGAGATAGAATTATTTTCATTCCTCATGTTGGCGGTATTTCAGTGAAAACCCAGGTTTGCCGTCTTGAAAAATTAAGTCCCCCTACACCATAGAGAAAAGACGACTTCTTCTCCACCATGAGAAAATTCTAGCTTGCCAAGACATTGATAGTTGATCTCCTTGAGCTTAACCCCTTTTGGCAGAAGCACTCCCACTCTGTCCCAATTATAGAATGTGAAGAAGTGATCTAGAATTTCTTTAAGAGTTCCTGGAGAGTTTAAGCGCTTTCCGTAGGGAGGATTTGTAATAATCCATTTCTCATGACCTTTGAATGAAGTGAGCTTTGGCAGCAGTTCCTTATTCAAGTGGGCCTTATTCATAGAATCGCCACAGGCCACAGCATGTTGCTCAAAGCTCATTTGCGCCGCCTGATAATTGCTCTTAAGTCCTTCGAGTTGAACACTGTTTTTTTCGCCAGCGAAAGAGCTAAGGGGCATTTCTAAATTAAGGGGTGCTGGTTTCTTTCTAAGAGCTTCATCTTTAAGAGTGCTAGGAAAGAATTCAAAAGCATATTCTCGTTTTGTATTAGGTTCAAAGAAGGCCGTGGACTCTTGGATGATAGAGCCACTGCCAGCAAAGGGATCAAAGAGAAAGAGAGGCCGCAGCAGATCCCGGCCAAGAGGTTTCGTTTTTAATGTGTATAGGTAGAGAGCGGCCGCTAGATTTTCTCTTAGGGGAGCTAAGCCGATATGAGTTTTGACTCCTCTTAAACCTAAGCGCTGTCCACTGGTATCTATACTTAAGGTGCACCAATCTTCATCAAAGCGGCAAAATAAAGACCAATAGGGGAACTGACTCACTCTTTGGCTGGCCTTCTTTCCTGGAACCTGGCGGACAATATATTCGGCCAGGCCATCTTCAATTGATTTGGAGATTTTTCTATCATCAAAGAGACGGGAGTTGTGGGCAGATACTTTTACGGATAGTTCTTGGCCCGCGTAGTAAGGTGACCACTGCATTTTCTTTATTTTATTGAATAACTTAGGAAGATCCCGGCATTTAAAATGAGCAAAGCGCAGAAGAATTCTATTCGGAATTTTTAGCCAGTAGTTTAGGGCAAAGCCCATATTTCTCTCTAATTCAAGAGTGAAGCCACCCCTCTCTTTATAGCAAAGAGGTATTTCTTCCAAAGGAGAGAGGCTTTTAAACTTTAGCTCTAGCTCTTTAATGGCAATATCTTCAAGCCCTGGGCTCACTTGTAAGAAAAAGGTTTCCTTCATTTCTCTAGTATACTATAGACTCTTCAATTGTTCTTTTTTAACTCAAGCGATTTTTTTCGTTAGGGAGGGTCTTTTATGCAGGTGAAGAGAGGAAAGTTAATTCTTGTGCCAACTCCCATTGAAGAGATTGGAGAGATTGCTGCTGAGCTTAAATTAACACTTGGAACAGTTAAACAATATAATCACTCTATATACCAGAAACTGCAGGTAGCAAATAAAACAGAAGCTATTAATAAATATTTCGGCAGGTAACTATTACTAACAAAAGTTA
>CALHBL010000415.1 GCA_937930825.1 uncultured Bacteriovoracaceae bacterium | reverse complement strand
CACAGACGTGAATGAAGAACTCCTCCACTTTCAAAGAAAGAAATACTTAGACTACTACTTCTTCCTCTTAGAGAGAAACTACAAGAAAGTAGGACTCTGTGATGAAAAACTGCTCAGAAGATTTAAGGCCTTTTCTCGTTACCTCTTTGACGACTACGAAGGAGGCGATGACCTACGCTCCACCTTCCTAAGATCTAGAACTCTCGATGAATTTAAAGAGAAGCTTGAAAGGTTAAAGTAAATTCCACTTCATCTTCTTATTACAAATAACAAAGCCTTCAAAAACGGCCCAGCCTAAGATGGTCCACAGTGGTGTCCAGTGAGGGTTTATAATGCTTATGACAGCTGAGAAGAGAAAGGGCACGCAGAGGCGAGCGACGGGCTTCGTCCATTCTTTCTTGGTTTCTGAGGCGCGCTTAAAGAGATAGTCTTGAAACTTAAATACATTTCCTAAGAAAGAATAGCGATAGTTGGCCGAGCTGGCCTTTTCTGCAAAGCCTGGCGTGTGGTACATATAAGGCCACACGTAGCCAATTAAAAAGAAGAGACCAACCATAAAGTTAATTCCATAAGACAAAAGGGCCCAAAGAATTAGCACTGGCATCAGGCCGTAGAGGTAGTAGCGCTGTAGTTTTTGCTTATGAGACTCTAGGCCCTTTTTCTCGTTTTCGCTCATATCAATTATCCTAGTACTCCACTCTTGTGAAGAAAGTTAATATCGCTAAACTGCATATTAGGAGGGCTCTTTACAACCATCTCAAAGACATGAATAAAATCATCTGGATCTAACATTTTAGAGCGCTCAAAATCATCACTAATATTTTCCCATATGGGTGTGTCGATGGCGCCGGGGCTTAATGTACTGAAGCGAACCCCAAGACTCTTCCACTCTTCTCGGCACGATTCAATCAATCCATTCAAGGCAAATTTAGAAGCGCAGTAGGCACTCACATTTTCAAACCCTCTCTTACCGGCAATGGATGAGAGGTGAATGATATGAGTTATATTTTCTATTAAGAAGTCATGCCCATACTTGAGAACATGAAAGGGCCCCAGAACATTTGTTTCAAGGTGAGCATTAAAAACTTCAGAACTCATATTAACAACTGAGCCCATTTCAAAAATTCCTGCATTGTTAACGATAAGGTTGAGACCATAGGTTTCTTTTCCAATTTCATCAAACATGGATTGTACGGAAGTATCTTTTGTAACATCACAATCAAGATCAATAAAATTGCCATGGTCAATTTCTGTTCCACTGCGACTGGCGCCAAAGACAATGTAATCTTCCTCTAAAAGGTATTGGGCTATCTCTAAGCCTAACCCACTCGATGAACCTGTTACTAGTGCATACTTTGTTCTCAACTTCACTCCGAATTACTCCAACTGACTAAGGAGTATCTATTGTAAACCGACTGAGCATTTCTTCAAAGAGTTTTAGAATACTAAGTAAAGTATTGGGACAAAAAAAAGCCCCTCTTATTAGAGGGGCCTTGATCTTATAAATTTCTTATTTCTCTTACATTTTTTATCTTGCGACACCAACAGCTTTAGTCTCTCTTAAAACTGTAATCTTTATTGTTCCTGGATAAGACATCTCTTCTTCAATTTTCTTGGCTATATCTCTTGAAAGAAGAACTGTTTCCTCATCAGAAACATGCTCATTTTCAACAAAGACTCTTACTTCTCTACCACCAGAAATTGCATATGAACGGCTAACCCCATCAAAGGAATTAACGATTTCTTCAATATCAGTAAGTCTTGAAACATAGGATTCCATCATTGCTTTTCTTGCTCCCGGTCTCGCTCCAGAAAGAGCATCAGAGGCAGCAACTAAGTGAGCAAGAACAGACTCTGGTTTCTCATCATCATGGTGGGCACGAATGGCATGAACAATATCTGGATCTTCCCCATACTTCTTAACAAAGTCTGCGCCAATAACAGCGTGTGAGCCTTCGGCCGAAGCATCAATAACTTTTCCAACATCGTGAAGAAGTCCAGCACGTCTTGCTTGCTTAACATTGAGGCCCATTTCTGAGGCCATGGCCCCGCAGATGAATGCAGCTTCTATGGCATGCTGGTATTGATTTTGAGTATAAGAAGTTCGCCAATTAAGGGCACCAACAAGCTTTAGGATTTCAGGGTGAATACCATGCACTCCAATTTCCATTTGCGCTTTTTGACCAAGGTCTAAGAGCTGCTTATCCATCTCACTCTTAGCTTTATCATGGAACTCTTCTATTTTTGCTGGATGGATTCGACCATCAGCAATAAGTTTCTCAATTGTTCTTCTCGAAACTTCTCTTCTAATGACATTGAAAGAAGATATAACAACAACTTCAGGAGTATCATCAATAATGAGGTCTACCCCGCAGATTTGCTCAAAGGCACGAATATTTCGACCTTCGCGGCCAATCAAACGGCCTTTTACATCGTCAGAAGGAAGATCAACTGTAGAAATAGTCTTCTCTGCGACATACTCTCCAGCAAATCTCTGTATAGCTATCCCCACAAGACGCTTGGCCTGAGATTCAGCTTCTTCTTTAGCTTCCTCTTCAAGTCTCTTTGCCATCTTTGCAAAATCTACTCTTGCCGCTTCTTCCATGGTTTGAACTAACTCTTGCTTAGCTTGGTCCCGAGTAAGCCCAGCAACTTCACTAAGCTTAATGGAAATTTCATTCTGTCTTTCTCTATATTTTTCAATCTCTTTTTCAACTCTCTTCTTTAAGTCAACGACTTCGCCTTCTTGGGCCTTAATTCGCTGAGCTTCTTTTTCAATTTGCTCAAGCTTTGCTTCAAGCTTGGCCTCTTTAGTCTGAATACCTTTTTCTTGGCCTTTGATATCTCTTTCGCGGTTCTTGACTTCGTTTTCAAATTGCTGCCGCTCTTCGTTCACAATATCTTTAGCCTCTTTACGAGCTTTGTATTTGATATCGCTTGCGGACTCTTTTGCCTTTTCAATAATTTTATCGCCATTTGCCTCTCGCTCTTTTAATTCTGCCTCAGCTGCTCGCTGGCGAAAAAAGTAGCCAAGGGCCGAACCCAAAACTAGAAAAAGAACAGAAGCTAGAATAACTAAAATGTCCATTTTGTTCTCCTTGGTTTATATATCCTCAGTGTTTAACTGAAGCTCATATGGTTTACCTTGCCAGTAAATATTCTCTTCACTAACAAGAAATTCAATTAATTCATCGTGGGCCTGAGTAGGGATACTATCCACAACCTGCTCACTAAAAGCTAAGCCGATCGAAACCCCTGTAAACTGCTCAAGGTAGCGATCATAGAAACCCTTTCCCCGTCCTAACCTCTCCCCTTTGGCGGAAAAAGCTAGCCCTGGTACAAGGCAAATATCGGGAAGCAACTCTTGAGCCCCCCTTGCTGGTGCCAAAATCTCAACACCAAACTCATCACTCTTTACGAGACCTTCCCCCTGCGCCCTAAACCTCATTCCTGAAACTTCGCAAAAACTAGGAAAGCTCAAATCCCAATTGCTTGAGATTGAATTTTCAACGGTCCAATTCACTTCTTTTGCAAGAGGTGAATAAACCCCCAATGTAGACAATTTTTTTTGAGAATGATCAGATCGAATCTTATTAAGAAGTTTAAAAAGATTTATTCCTACTCGCTCACTTTTTTTGAGGATTAGCTCATCATCTAAAGATCTAAGAGTGCGCTTAGCTGCATTTCGAGCTGCACGCTTATCAAACTCTATTGACACAAGAATCCTCAAGGAGCTTCAAAGAAATTTTCTATTAGGCTAAAGTGTTGTTGGTGTCACTTCTTCAATAAGGTTTAAAGCTTGCCCGGCCTTGTCTTTAAGACTATTTAAATCATCTTGAAATTTAGTATTTATTTCAAGATTCTCCTTCGCCATTTGCAGAGCAATTAAGAGAGCGACTTCACCATTACTCAGATGAGGTGCTTTAACCGTTATTTTATCAGATTCTCGTTTCACGAGATCAACGACTTCATTAGCTGAAAAACTTAGAGTACTTTCAACTTCTTGAAGTTTTACTTTATATCCTAATATTTCAAATTCTTTTACACTCGTACTATTGTCCATATCTTACCTAGAGTACGCGAAAAAGGTGATTCGCGCAAAGAAAAAGGCCGGACCATTAAAGAAGAAAGCGCGTCAAATCACCTATCTAATAATGCGGCCAGATAATCATCCAAATTGAAGCTGTTGAGGTCATCAACACTTTCCCCAACTCCGATATAAGTAATGGGAACATTTAAGCTCTGAACAATAGATACTGCGCTTCCAGCTTTTGAACTCCCATCGCACTTAGTAAAAATAAGTCCAGTTAGACCTAGAGTTTTATGAAACTCCTCTGCCTGACGTATTGCATTTTGGCCGGTTATAGCATCGATAACAAGGAGAACATGATCGGGAGCATTGGCATCTAATTTCTTGAGCACTTCTTTAGACTTCCCAAGCTCTACCATTAAATTATCTTTCGTATGAAGACGCCCGGCAGTATCAAGTAAGCAATAGTCTGCTCCCTTATTAAGGGCCATTTGCAAGGCATCATATCCTACACCGCTTGGATTTGAGCCTTCTTTCGCTCTAATCATAGTAGCCCCTGCTCTATCGCACCACACCTGAAGTTGATCAACTGCAGCGGCCCTAAATGTATCACAGGCCCCCACCACAACATTAGCACCTTGCGCAGTCAGTTTGGTCGCAAGCTTTCCTATGGTGGTTGTTTTCCCTGCGCCATTAACGCCTACGATCATAATAACCTTAGTCCCCTTATGGGTAGAGCTATTGAACTCATATAAGTCCGTATCAACATTCTCATGGGCCGGCGCCATTCTTTCTTTTAAGAAATTAAAGAGAAAATCCTTGAAGGCTTCTTCATTAAAATCAGGCTGCTTCGACTTTTCTATCAGAGCTTCAGTCAACTCACTTGCTACCTTTGGACCAATATCAGCTCCATAGAGGAGCTCTTCAACTTCCTCCAGCTGATCATCGCTTAAGCCTTGACCACTGAAGAGCGCTCCTAACTTACCCCAAACTTGAGATTGGGAGCGAGAGAGACCTTTTTTCAATCTCTGCTGCCAAGTGATTTCTTCTTTCTTAACTGGAGCCTGAGCTGGTGCACTATCCTCTTTGACTTCAGATGGAGGAACTTTATTCTCTATCGTTTTAGTAGGCCCGGCCTTAGAAGAGTGAAAGAAGCCCGCCAGAGTCACAAAGAATACTGACACCAAACCGATGACATCACCCGAGTTTGCAATTCCTTCAACTCCAATTGCTTGATAAATATTTTGAATTATCTCGATCATATTTCTTCCAGATTCTAAGAGGGATGGGCATCATACCCTTCAAACTCAATAATTCAATGCTGACAAAGCGAGTTAAATCCTCTATCAATCATGAATGAGAAGAATGCCCCACTTTCAAACTATTCGCTTCATTAGAGAATTCTTCAATCAACAAAGTTTTCTAGAAACGCCAACGCCACCTCTGGTTGAGTCACCTGGAATCGAGGCCCATTTAAACCCCTTCAAAGTGGCAAGCATCAATCAAACTCAGGTAAAGTTCCTGCATACTTCTCCAGAATTTTACATGAAGGAGCTGCTGAGCCAAGGCTTTGAGAAGATTTACTCCCTTGGCTATGCCTTTAGGGATGAGCCTAGTAGCGAAACTCATAGGCAGCAGTTTCTAATGCTCGAATGGTATCGGGCCAACACTCACTATCAACAAATTAAGCAAGATACACTCGAGCTCATTGAGTTTGTTAGAGCTGGCCTAGAAAGCGAAGAGATCAAAGTCTTTGATGAGCTAAAGCCGGTGCACAGAACTGTAGATGAATTATTCAAAGAAGTTCTCAACTTTTCTATCTTAGATTTTTTAGAACCACTAGAAATAAGAAGCTTGATAGCGACAGATTATCCAGAGCTAATAGGAGAAGATTTCTTAGAAACTCTTTGGCCATGGGAAGACTATTTCTTTCTTCTCTTTCTCAATAAAATTGAGCCTAGTTTCATCAAGTACCCCCTTCTCATTGTCGATGAATTTCCGGCACCACTGGCGGCCCTCTCGACCTTAAAAGAAAATGACCCTAGAGTTTGTGAAAGATTTGAAATTTACTTATCCGGCATTGAACTTTGCAATTGCTTTAATGAACTTACGGACCTTTCTGAACAGAAGCGAAGATATGAAAGTGAGCGGTCCAAACGCCTAGCTCTTTATCAAGAAGAAATGCCAGTACCTGAAATACTCTTTGACGCTCTTGAAAGAGGAATGCCTCCAAGCGCTGGAATTGCCCTTGGAGTAGAGCGTTTACTCATGGGGCTTACACCCGATCAGAGTATTAACCCTTTCTTTGACTAATGCTCGAAACACTAGCCCTGGATCGTGTTGAACACTCTATGGAGTTTAATGATCATTTCTGATTTAATAAATTGGTCTGGAACACTCTTCGCCCAAAGCTTATGCCTGGCCGCGCTGGTGTCCTTGCGCGTTTTATTATTCATGGCCTGAGGGTAATCAGTGGCCAGCTTCGCAGACATAAGTGCATACCAGTCATAAATCTCATCACCATCTTGAGCTAGAAAGACATCCATAACCTCTAAAGATCTTTCTGTTATATCTCTTTTTACAGTATAGAAGTTTGCCCCTTTCAAAGCTTTCTTGCTCACTGTTTTATCGAGATAGCGAGAAAGATAATCAAGAGTAAAAGCTACTGAACTATCTGAGAGAAACGTCTCATAATTCTCAAGACCGAGGTAAACTGAATCGAGAACAATAGCTCTGTAAACCCCCTCTCTTGATCCATTTTGGGAAAGAACATTCATCCACTTTGAAATATCTCCATCAGAAGCAGCGCTCTTTCTTGTGGCCTCGAAAACCTCTTTTATGAATATAAAGTTAAAACGCTCAACCTGTTCTTTCTTGAACTCAACTTTATTCTTTGGGTCTTTACCAAAACCAGAGATACTCTTTGCATCCTTCACAACTTTAGGTATTGAAGGCATGGTAATGGCCAGAGGATCAGCGCCTAATATTTTATTCGTTTTTTCAGCGCCGATGACTTTAATTAACTTCGGCCGAAGATATACTTTTATGTCATCAACTATACCTGCCTGAGCATTTAAGCTTAGAACTAAAAAGAAGATAATTAAGAAAGTCTTTTTCACTGAATGCTCCGAGGCAAAGAAATAAGTATGCGTAGAGTATTCTACAGTCTTAAGGTGCCAGGTACATGGAACGATGCCCCGAGTACCTGGCACCGTATAATGGCACCGTATAACCGAGTGAATCTGTTGGCTTACTGAATTTTACGCTGATCTGGAGCAACGACTTCTCCAATCAGGTCATGCTCAAAGACTTCAGTAATCTTCACGCTAACAATATCGCCGACACTTAAGGCAATATTATTTGTAGAGTTGATAATGACATTGCCATCGATGTCAGGGGCCTGACCGACGTGCCTGCCCTTGAGCAGTAGGTCTGTTTCTTCATGCTTGCCCTCTACGAGAACATCAATAGTTTGACCTAGGAATTCGTTATTTAGGTTTTCCGCTATAATTTTTTGCACTTCGTATAAGCGATCAAATCTTTCCTCTATTACTTCTTGAGGCACTTTATCTTTCAAGCGAAAAGCCGGTGTTCCCTCTTCATCAGAATAACGAAAAATACCAAGATGATTAATTTTGGCCTTTTTAATTCCTTCTAATAATTCTAGAAAGTCTTCTTCCGTCTCACCAGGAAAACCAACAATAATAGAAGTTCTCAGAACTATTCCAGGATTCTTTAAGCGCAGGCGCTCTATTCTTTCTAAAATTTTATCACCCGTAATCTTTCTATTCATTCTTTTCAAAACCTGAGTTGAAAAATGCTGAACCGGCATATCAAGGTAAGAGCAAATCTTCTTAGACTTTGCCATGAGATCAATGACTTCATTAGTTAATTCATCAGGGTAGAAATAGAATAAGCGAATCCAATCAACACCTTCTACTTCTTCAAGACCTACCAAGAGATCAAAGAGATTATTCTTATCATCCAAATCTACTCCATAGTCAGAGAGATCCTGTGAGATGAGGTTGAGTTCTCTCACTCCCGTTTTAGAAAGGTTCTTCGCTTCTTGGATAAGGGAGTCTACAGCTCTTGAGCGCAACTTACCTCTTAAGGTTGGAATAATACAGAAAGTGCAATTACGATTACACCCTTCAGATATTTTAAGCCACGCCATATAGAATGGACTTGTATTTAATCGCGGATCAAATTCAGTATGAATATACTTGGGAACTTCAACATGACTCTTTGCTGTCAGCTTCCCTTCTTCAAGTGCTTTCAGAAGCGGAACAATCTTATTATATTCTCCCGTTCCAATTATTAAATCGACTTCTGGAAGCTCATCTTCAAGAGCTAAACTATAGCGCTGTGCCATGCAACCACTGACAACGAGGGCCTTACATTTTCCATTATCTTCCGCTTTATAATCGGCCATTTCTAAAATTGTATCGATACTCTCTTTCTTAGAGGCTTCAATAAAGGAGCAAGTATTTACAATAATCACCTCAGCTTCTGTAGGGTCCATAGCTACTCTAAAACCATCAAGGCCCATAAAGCCAAGCATCACTTGAGAGTCTACAAGATTTTTTGAACAGCCTAAGCTTGTGAAGAAGACAGTTCTTTCTGAAAATATTTGAGGTGCTGATTGGTTCATTATTGATCCTTAAAAGTTTTTTACTTGAGGCAACCTATGGCAAATACCATAGAAAACAAAGGTTTATGAAAGAAATATCATTAAGCTAATATATTAGCTTACGGATTATCAATAACTTGAGTATTATAGAGCTGTTGTTGATACTAAATATTGAGGACTCGATGTCTTTGAAGAAGAAAATATGTCCATAATATTGGCGATAAGCCTACTTCTTACCTTCTCCTGCTCTTCAGTTGAACATCCTGTCTTAGGCCTGCACTCAAGCTCTCATGCTGGAATGACTCTTCCCCCAAGTCCCCAAGCTATTAAGTCCTATAAGCAAGGACTTGAAGAATCATCTGCCCATCCCGATGAAGATGAAAACGACTTAAAGAAAATGAAGCCCAATCAAAAACAAGCTTTTCTATACTTACAAGCTGAAGATTTCATAACTCGCGGAAGTGCAATAGCTGCATGCGCTAATTACATCGAACTTTCAAGTGATCCCACTTTCCCCCTAGCACAGCTTGCGCTTATTAAGTCACTTAATAAGTGTCCTTACACAAAAGATGAATCTCTTACCATTTGGAATGGACCTTTAGCCGAAGTTCTTCCTCACAACAAGGAACTCTTTTTACAAAACTCTATCGAGCTCTCTGAAAGGGTTGAACAAAGTGAACACCATGTTGATTTTTCAATCCAGTATGTCGATTACTTGAAAACAAAGAAAGAAAAAGAGGAATCTCTTCAAGCACTATCTATAAAATACAAAGAGCAATTAAATCTTCAAACAAAGATAGAAGAGAAATTATTTTCGATTGCTCCACGCTTAATAAAGCGCCCGTCCAAAGAATCACTCTTAAAAGTGGCCAAAGACTACTCTAGAGTTAGAAAGTTCGAAAAATCGAGAAAGTATTATCAATTAATTTTCGACGATAGAAAAAAGAGCAAGATGGATAGGCTTAAGTCCTTCTATAGCTATGCCTTCACTTTTAAATTGCAAAGAGAAAAGAAGAAGTATACCTGGCAGCTAGAGAGGCTTATTAGTTGGGCCATCAAGAATTTAAGAATTCATTCTGGTTCTCAAAGGGAGAGGAATAAATTTTGGGAATATAATATTACCCTGGCAAGGGCCCAGTGGACTGTGAACTATCGCTCTAAAGCAGAGAAAACCCTTGCTAAAGTACTAAGAGATGCTCCTCATCGCTATAGGGCCAAGAGCTACTTTATTCTCGGAAAGATCGAAGCAGAGAAGAATAACTTTCGCAAAAGTGAAAGCTATTACAAGAGAGGCTTAGAACAAAAGAGCATTAGTGACTCTATTCTCCAAGAGCTCTCGTGGAGCCTTGGCTTTAATTACTACTTAAGTGGAAAGTACTCTAAGGCCCTAGAAGTATTTTCTAAAGCGCATTCAAGAACTAAAGATCAGACCTTTAAGCATAAGCTTGCCTTTTGGCAGGCGCAATCTCACTTGCAGCTTAAGCAACAAGACAAGGCAGAAGTCATTTTAAATAATGTCTCTGAGCGAGATCCCTTTGGTTACTACGGAATTATAAGCTCCATGGAACTGAATAAGGCGCTTCCTCCTATACCCAAGGTTGAATTTGATCAAGTATCACCTTCTTCTAGTTTTGAGTGGGCGCTAGCACTTAAAGACTATGAACTGGCAAAAGCTATCTTAGAAGATATGCAAAATAGTGCTAGTAGTGTTTCTGAAATTACGGCACTCCTTCCTCAATATGCAAGAGCAAAGTGGTATAGCGGCGGTATTAGCAAATTCTTTAAAATACCTCATGATGACCGCAATGAAGTATTGAAGAACTTTTTGAATGTTGCCTACCCAACACCTTATGATGGGCCAACTGTTCAAATCGAAACGAGGCAGGGTGTTCCCTCAGAACTCATTTATTCAATTGCAAGACAGGAGTCTGCTTTTAACCCGAGGTCAAGAAGCTGGGCCGATGCCTTTGGCCTGCTCCAACTCACTCCAGAAAGGGCAAGCTCTCTGTCACAAGAGCTCAAAATACCTTACGAAGATTATAATGATCTCTACACTGAGGGTACAAATTTGAGACTCGGGGCCGCTCTCTTAAAGAAGCTAAGTAATGTTATGAAGGGAAGCTTTATTGCTATAACGGCTTCCTATAATGCTGGAGAGGATCCTGTAAGGGGTTGGCTAGAGAGAAAGAAACTAACTAAGCCCTTCGAATTTATCGAGGCCATTCCCTACAAAGAAACCCAAACATATGTCAAATTAGTCTTAAGAAATTATTCCATCTATAAGAGACTAGATGGAAAACCTTGGAAAGAATCTTCGCAATTTTTGAAAAGCCCTCTCTTCTAATTAGATACTCGAGTATTCTTTGGAGTTTCAAATTCGAATTTTTCTTTCTTAAAAGATTGGTTAATCGCTAGCTTCGTAAATTTGAAGAACATCTTCTTCTTATTATCTAAAACTATTTCAATCTCTCTTATTCTTGAGAACTCTTTCTTTCCTTTAAAGTTTATTGTGGCCGAATGAATTTTCATTTCTTTCTCACCAAGCTTAGTAAACTCTAGCATGACCTTATCTTTGACATCCTTAACCTTATAAATCGAGTTACTAACGAGGCCTTTCTTAAGTGAGTCAAAGAACTTACTCATGGGAGTATTCTTTGACTTATTTATCGTTAATTCACCGGGCACGTCTTTAAAGACAGGAGGAGTATAGAGATAGGTTTGAAATGGATTAGAGACATAGACTGTCTTACGCTTACCTTTAGCTTCCATTCTTATTCGACTAGGATATTGATAAAAGAGCTCACCTTCGTTTTTCTTAATTTTTTGTGAGATAGCGCTCTTTTCTTCCTTTATAAAAGTCGCATGAAATGACTTCGGTAAGAAAGAGCTTCTTCCTTTAGCGAGAAGACTTCCTACTAGCAAGCCCATTACACACAGAGATTTTAATAAACTCATTTAAACTCCTATCTTAATGAAGCTGAACACTAACAGCTTTTGAAACACCAGGCTCTTGCATCGTAACGCCGTAGAGAGTGTCATTAAGTTCCATCGTTTTCTTATTATGCGTGATTAGAATAAATTGCGACTCGTTACTCATTTCTCTTAAGAGCTCATTAAAACGACCTACGTTGGCATCATCTAATGGTGCATCTACTTCATCCAGTAAACAAAAAGGAGAAGGTTTAACAAGAAAGATTGAGAAGATCAAACTCACAGCTGTCATGGCCTTTTCACCACCGGACATCAAGTTGATATTTTGCATCTTCTTACCTGGAGGTTGAGCAATAATCTCTACCCCGCACTCAGGATCGTTAATATCCGCAGTCAATTTCAGCTCAGCATTACCACCACCAAAAATAATAGGGAAAACTTTCCTAAAACGAACATCGACTTCTTCAAAAGCGATTTTAAAGCGTTTCTTTGATTTCTCATCTATGTGAGTAATTGCTTTTTCAAGATCTTCTAATGAAGTTCTAAGCTCAGTTTCTTGAACCTTGAGAAAATCAAAACGAAGCTTTTGTCTTTCATAGTCCTCAATCGCTTGCCAGTTAATTTCACCAAGTCTGTTGAGCTCTGTTCTGTAGCTCTTAAACTTATAATCACAGTCTTTTAAGTCTTGACCATACCTACGAGTAAAGTCGTACTGCTCAGGTGCAATATCTTTTAATCCTTCCTCAGTCTCCATCACATACATAGAGCTGAGGTCTTTAAGGCCAACATGGTCTTCTTCACTATACTCGAGGAACTGACTAAGGCAGCTTCTGAGATCGACTTTATATTTTTCAAAAATATTTCGAACTATTTGTTCTTCATCTTCAACTATGCGATCTCGCCGGCCATTAAGCTCGACGATTTGCTTTTCAGCTTTGTTAACACTGATTGTGAGTTTCTTGGCCTGATCTTCTCTTTCTTGCATGGCCTGAAGGAGCTGACTAAATGTATCTTTTAATACATTGAGAACATCGTCTTGATCTTGAAGAGACTCAGCAGACTGGTGGTTAGCAGACTCAAGGTCACTAATTCCCGTATTCGTTTCTTCAATTTCTTGCTGATACTTTTCGAGAAGTTCAGTATTCTTCTGAAGTCTTTGCTTCTCTCTTTCAAGCTGGCCTTCAACATCAGTCAATTGGGAAGCTGAAGATTCAATTCGATCGCCAAAAGATTTCGCCTCTACTTGCTTTTCAACAAGCTCTTCTCTTTTTTGAGAGTATTCATCTCTTAGCATAGAAACAGACTCTTCAAGCTCTTCTTTTTGAGTAGCTATTTCTTCTTCTCTTTCCTGCCACTCCTGAATCGACTTTGAGAAGCTTTCTTCATTTTCAAGTAGGCCCAAGCGCTGCTTAGATATTTCAGTCTTCCGTCCCTGTAGAATATCTAGTCTGGCATGCCCGGCTTCCATATTGGCAAGCTTTGACTCTAGAGCAGAAGAGAGTGAAGCCGACTCCGCCTTCTTATCAGAAAGCTCATCACGCAGTTTATCGTGAAAGAGAGTAAGCTCTTCAAGGGCCACTTTCTTCATCAAATATGCTTTTTCCAGGTCTGGGTTTTTAACTTTAAGCTCTTCAACCACGGACGTTAATTCTTTAATCCTATTATTTCTTTCGACAACTCCACCAAGACCATTATCTTCACTTGAAAAATCAAATAAGATCGCGCCTTTAGAGTTTCGAACGACTTTCTTACCATCAAAGGTTGCAATTGCTTTGAAGCAAACTTCATCTGTTAATGATTTTGCATTCTCAAGGCTCAGCTCAGGAACAACATAGAAGCCCAGTAAGAAAGGAGAAAGCCGAGTTTTCATCTTTTCATCAAGATCGAGAATATCAATAATATCTCTAATGCCATTAAACTTCAGCTTAAGGCGCTCAAT
>CALHBL010000414.1 GCA_937930825.1 uncultured Bacteriovoracaceae bacterium | reverse complement strand
CCAACCGGGGACCTGTGGTGCTGGTTATAACAGTATACGTTTTGATGACGAAGTCACGCGTTTTGGCTTCTATCGAAACTTTATCGACCCTTACGCACGCGAATGGCAAAACGGCAACAACCGCTGGGATATTTTAGATTTGGTGCGCATGACTTATGCATTGCGACCTGAAGGCATTAACTGGCCAGATCGTGAAGGCGAAATTGGTATTCCAAGCTTTAGATTAGAGCATCTCACCGCTGCAAATAATATTGAACAAACTGGCGCACATGACGCGCTGGTCGATGTGAAAGCGACGATTGATATCGCACGATTAATCAAAGAAAAACAACCCCGTTTATATGATTACTTCTTTAATCTTCGTATAAAAAATAATGTTGCACCGATGCTGAATACTCACATCGAATTATCACAACGCAAAACCCTATTGCACGTTAGTGGTATGTTCCCTGCTACTCAGGGCTGTATTTCACCTATCGTGCCATTGATTGTACATCCAACCAATAAAAACGAAATCATCTGTTACGACCTTCGCCATGATCCAAGTGCTATGCTAAACATGGATGTTGATGAGATCGTTGAAAACATATATAAACCTCGTGCTGAACGAGATGAGAATCATCAACACATCGCCTTAAAAGGCATTCATATCAATAAATCTCCTGCGCTATCACCGGTCAGTACATTAACCGATGAGCTTGCTAAACGTTGGGAAATCGATTGGTTACAAGTCGAAGCACACAAACAAACATTGTTAGCCGATGAATCAATCATCCGACGTTTGGAAGAGATGTATAGCCCAACTAACAACAACCGAGAACAAAGAAAATCAGATGCTGATTCCGCACTTTATGGTGGTTTCATCAGTAATGAAGATCGCAAACTGTGTAATCAAATACTTGCCTCATCGCCTGAGAAACTCAGCACATGGACACCTGATTTCAAATCTACTAGGCTGCAAACACTTTATCCTCGTTACCGAGCACGAAATTGGCCAGAAACACTAAGCCCTGAAGATCAACAAAAATGGAAGCAGTTTTGCCAAGCTCGATTTTAATTCATAGCTCACGCACCGTTAGGCGTGCTACTTGAATTCCTTTCCAGTAGTGGTATACACTGAGCAAATGAGTGAACTCCACAATTTTATTAAGAAGCAAACATCTCATTTTTCAGACATTTCCTGTCGTAAGCTCTATGGCCTGGATTCATTCTATTTAAAAGATTCTCCTTTTATTCTGATTTCATCTGATGATCGAGTTGTTATTAAAGTTGAAGATTTTGAAGTTAAGAAGAAAATACTCGAAATACCTCAGGCGACTCAGTGGAAGTTAAATGACAAGGTCATGGAAAATTGGTTTGTCCTACCGGATACCTTTAATAAGAAGAAGAATAAAATAGCGCCCATTTTAAAAATGACTGAATCAGTCCTTCTCAATCCGAAAAATCCTAAGAAAGAAAAGAAGAAGCACAAGAAAAATCACAAGAAGAAGTGCAAGGGGAAGTCAGGCCTACAGTCTAAACCAAAGAAGACGGCCAATAATTCACCTAAAATAACTGAAGAAAAATTCTCATTCTTTAAAAAAATTTTCAAAATTAAATAATTTTTTCCCACTAACAAGGATGTTACCTATGCGCATAATTATCTGTTCACTTTTTCTATTTAATTTATCTACTTTGGCGTGTCCCCTTGGTGAATATAAAAATAGTAAATATAAAGAGGCGATGGAGTTCTTCACCTCCCTGAAAGAAATGGAAGGTCTTGGCTACTGCCGTGATTTGATTCTCCCTCCTGTTGAGGAGCGAGTGGAGTGCGGCGTCTGGAATTCCAAAAAATTTCGTGGTTATAGTTATTCTTTTCAGCTGCCTGATCACGAGAAGTATGGGCCGCAAACCCATTACTTTATGATTGGTCAAAAGTCTACCCAAACTGTCTGGATCGCCGGTGCAAGTAATAAGAAAGGCTGGTTCACCACTAAGATAAGTTTTAATACTGATGTTATTGTTAAAGATAATACCATGACTTGGGAATTCAAGCAGAGGAACCACCGTATAATCTCTACTCTCACTAAAGACGATCAAGATAACCTGATTCGCTTTGAAGCCCGAGCGATAAAGAAATCAATCTTTTCAGATAAAGAAAAAGTGGTTTACGAGACAACTTGTGAATGATTTTTTATTTCAAGTGATAAAACTCTTCAAGGATCTGGGAGAAATGAAAGGAGAGTAATTTCTTTCTGGTATAAACCCCGTGCCCAAGAACCGTAAGGAAGAAGTTTGGATAGATAGCTTGATCCTGGTAATCAACCAAGATGTGCTTGCCTGCATCGTGGAGGCGCCTTCTATGCTTTGCATTTTCTTGGAGGAGTTTTATGTTTTGGCCAACGCCGAGAATCTGATCAAGTTGGAGGTTCTTTGATTCATCACTTTTGAGGGGGGATTTAATGTCAGAACCTGAAACACCCCACTGTTGAATATAATCACCCGCAAGGGTCATAGGCATCCCGCTTATGCCTCCACCAATAGGTTTATCCCCGCGATGATTTATAAAATGCATGAGGCGCATATTCTTTGTGAGCTGCCACTTATAGCGAATGGGTGTGCCCATGGTAACAAAATCATATTTTAGGGATTTTAACTTTGAGAGTATTTCTTTAAACATGGCAACATCATCTATGCCCAAGACTTTAGAAATCTTCTCTCTCACCACTTTATTATTAAGAAGAATTGAAATGAGGCAGAATATTTGTCCTGCATGGCTGTGGCCAAGTAATAGGATTCTGTCGCCTTTCTTTTGATTTTTGGAAATCTGGTTTAATAAATCTACACAGCCTCTGAGCCGGGCCATATGGTGATTACCAGATGACCATGTATACTTAGTAACAGGAATGGCACTGCTCTGAAGCTTTTCAACATGGTCTGAAGTAAAATTGCCAAGGTCTCTTGAGATTATTTGCTGAGAGGAGTGAGAGTACTCTTGAATTTTTTTAACAATTCCTTGGGCCAAGTCTGGTGCGATACTTTCTAGGAGGGCGAATATCTCAAAGGGGTCATCACCAACAAAGGTACCGTGTAATAAGTAAATCCTCGCAACATTGTTCTTGGAGAGTTGTTCTAAGTAAGAGGGAAGCTCTTCTTGTTTGGTATCTTCGTATGATTTTAAGAAAGTATATTGAGCATTTCGAGGAATAGAAGACGAATAGTCCTGAGGAACTTTATATTCTTTAAATTTTCGATAGAGGTAAACAAGTACAGCACACCAAAATAGAATGCTTAACAGGATAATCACGGCCACTATAAATACCAATATTTCCATAAAGAGCACCTGCTTTTAAAACTATCTTCATACTTTCTGCAAAGGAGGCAATATTCAGAAAAGGTCTTGAAGTGTTACAAAGGTAAATATAATATCATAATCAGCATTGATGAGGATAAACCATGACGAAATTATTAATTGGAATTTTAGTTTTAATTAACTTTTCTGCCTTCTCAAGTGATCTACAAAAATTCTGTAATGCTGACCCAACAGGGGAGTTGTACTCTGAAGTCATAGACTCTGATATTGCAGATAGTTTTGTGGTAATAGGCCTTGAGTCTAATAAATACAAGAGAATTATTATGAAGAACCCAAATCTAGATTTATTTAGTCTAGCAGCTAAAGTTAAGCAGGCTTATCCGGAAATAGCGAATGCTTTAACTCTTTGGAAGCTAAGGACTTGTATAACTAGAGGGTATGAAATGCTAACAGGAAACCTCTAAGGAAAAATGCAAATGGCCCAGCAAGAGGTCTTTTCTATAAGTTCAAAAAGATACAGTATTCGAATACAGCTGGTGTTTTCTAATATCTAGGCTAACATATCGGAATTTGTGCCGTTTTTATATCAGAATGACGCGCTGAGAATCAATCTTGCTATTGAGAGTCTATATAGTTACATCCCAAAAATAGTGATAGGGTGCAGCCGATGCTAAAAAAATACTTGAAAACTTTCTTTAAGAATTTAAAGAGTAATCTACTCTGGCGTTTTGAATATAAGTATCGAGAGGGAAGAGCTTCTCTTGAATCTAGAATGAGTAGAGTTCTTAAGAAATCTTATCTTATATCATGTATCACTGGAATCATTTTTGGTTTTGGTATCTCGTCCTCACTACTACACTATGATGGCCGCGCGCCTATCAATATTTTGGATTTTCTTGGCCTCTTTTTGTTTGGGCCTTTGGCGCTTTACTTCTTTCTTGTTGTGATACTGCTGATGGGCTTTATTAAATCAGAGACCATTAAAGTAATCCAGCTCTATTCAAGAGCAATTTCTATTGGAACGACTTGCTTTGCTCTCTCTGGGCTAATATTTCTTTGTTATAGGTCAGCCACAACGGATCTAACATTTGGATGGGCCACAACCCTTAATCTTAGTGCCGATTTTATCTATGGATTATTTAAAGGGCTGGCCAAGCCTTGGTTGGTCTTAGGAGAAGAGTTTCAGCCAACGCTCGAGCTTGTGGTTAATAGTCAGTTTTACCGGACAGGGGAAGGGTTTATCACCAAGGGAGCTGAAGGGGTCGCGACTTTAAAAGAGTTAGGTGTATGGTGGAAATTTATGTCCATGGCGATAATTACTTATGGCATAATTCCTCGTTTCTTTATATTTCTCAGCATCGTTACATTTGAATCGATTGCAGAAGTAAGGAAGAAGAAATTACCAACGATTGAACCTGAGAGTGAAGATGTCTATCTTCTTAATTTCGATAATCATGACTTAAAAACCTACTTTTCTTTGCAGGCGCAGGAGATTTCGATCTTCTACTCTCTACTTGAAGTCGTTATTAAAGCTGACTTAGATAGTGAAGCTGATAGTTATGAATTTGAGTTGAAAAAGAATTGGTATGAGAAATGGAAGGAAATTGCCCTCTCGTCAAACCTGCATGAAAGTTTTAGATTTCTTAGTAAAGCTGAATTAATCGAAGCCTTGAAGTCTTCCCCAAAACCTAAAGCGATAAAAGTTTTAGGCGATGTTCTTAACTTTACCCCCTATCATCACCTAGAAGAAGGTGAGAAAATAAAAATTAAATCAATTTGTCTTAATTCTATAAAGAATTCAATTCATAGTATTTGTATAGATTCTCACACTGACTATAAATCTGTTGAAAGGTTTGTGAATATTTATGGCTCTCTTCGTAATAGTGACAGGTATTTAAGATGGGCAAAGATTGCATTCATCTCCCTTGCTGGCGCGACAGTTTTGGCCGTAACAGGTGGGGCAGCAGCTCCTCTGTTTGGACTAAAAATTGGCGCTTTCTTTGGCTTAACCGGAGCTGCTGCAATCTCTCATGGTCTGGCCCTTCTGGGAATGGGTGCACTTTCAGTTGGTGGCCTAGGCAGTACTGCCCTCGTTATTGGTGGAGGTGGTCTGCTTGGAGGAGTCGTTGGGGGCATTGAAGCAGCAAAGCTTTACAAAGATAATAATGAGGCCTTTAAGATTGAACTCTATAAACTTATCGCAATGATTGAGTGTGAGTTTTTTAACTCTACTGACTTTAAGGGCAACTTAATGAAGTACAAGAAATTCTTAATTGGTCAGGTAGAAATTCATGACCTAGATAAAAAATTAAAGCAAGAAGCTATCAATAGGATACTAGAGCACTTTCTCTCAAAGGAAAAAGAGCTTTTAAAAAGTCATGATAAATAGAAGAAGGTTCGGCAAAAAGAAAATTCTTGGGATGGTAAAAACATACCATGCTAAACAAAGGCAGATCCAAAGAAGTATTACAGATGCTATGCTCGCAGAAGTTCTTTTGAAGGGAGAGTTCTCTGAAAGAAACGGCATCGTTATTTCTTATGAAGGGTATCATGTCCACTTATCCTCTGATCTAGAAAGAATAATAACTGTTATAGCTCCTGATAAACCTACAAAGAGTCCAAAAACAATCTCTTCTGAAAAGGGAAGAAGTATCATTGAAAGAATAGACCAACTCAACGTCAAAGAGAATGAAATTGCAGAAGAAGAAATGACCTTCGAAGATTATATGAAGAAAGAATTCCCCAAGAAATAAGTGTAAATCTTTAAGCTTACCTCAGTATTTACATCTATTGAAGCCTCAAATGCTCCGTTTTAGCAATCCCTTTACTAAACTAGCTTCTAAAGGCTTATGACTACATGTAATTTAAACATGTTTAAAAAATAGTCTTGATCCAGAGCTGTTCGCATGCTACTTTTGAACATTTTCAAAAAGGCAGGCTTATGAGTAAAGGACAAAGAAGCAAGCAAGATATTTTTAATAAAGCAGTGACACTATTTTCAAGTAAGGGAATTGAGGAAGTCACCATGCGTGAATTAGCTCGCTATTGCGACCTTTCACCGGGGGCATTCTATTATCACTTTAAAAATAAAGAAGACTTGATCTTATACTTTTATCAAAACTCGCTTGAAGGTCATTTAAGTAGAGGGGAGGAGTATCTTATAACAGCTCCTAAGAACTTATCGACTGTTATGAACTGGATCTGTCAGGATAGATTTGTGGAGTTAGCAGATCATAAATCGATGTTAAGACCACTTGTCTTCAGCTTTGACTCCACCTCAGCGCTTTCACCATGGGCAAAGGAGTCTTATAAAATCCGTAATTCATCAGTAGCTTTTTTCTGTAAAGTTGCAGGTCATTGTTTAAATATCAAAAATAAACAGACATTAGAAATTTTAGGGCGTGGTCTATGGCTACATCATCTTGCTATTGTGGCGCTTTGGACAGTGGGCAAAAAAGGTAATAATCAAGGGGAAATTTTTCTTAATGAATCTAAGAAAGTATGGAAATGGCTTCCAGCATTTTTAAAAATTCCCGGAAGCAAGAATATACTGGTCAAAATTTCTAATTCTCTTAAGCGAATTGGACTTTGGGAGGAATATGAATTTTAGAAAAGTATTATCCATTATAATTTTGGCATTAGGATTCGGACTACTATGGCCTGTCAAAGAATTTGGTCCAGTTCTTCGGCTTGCTTATGCTTCACTAGGTTTAATTTGGTTAATTAAAGTATCGTCCCTCTTATTTGAAGGGAGGAAGTTTGAATCTACACTAGGTTTCTTCTGCTACCTCTTCCTATGGCCGGGTGTTTCTTCGTCTGGTTTTAGAGTTCGCTCAAGCAAAGTTCTTGAGGATACTGGTGAGCGCTTCTTAGAGCATTGGTTAACTTTTATAGCGGGAACTATCCTTTTAGGGAGTTCTCTCTATTTTGGAAAAGGTAGAAGTCTCTATTTAAACTACCTTGCGCTATTATCAATTCTTCTCATTGTCCACATGGGCCTTGTTGAGGTGTTAAGGGATGTGCTTAAACTCATGGGCTTTGCCCCCAATCAAATGTTCAACCGTCCCTATATGGCGGATAGTTTAAAAGATTTCTGGAGTTTTAGGTGGAATAAAGCTTTTGTAGAAATGAATAAGGTATTCTTTGTAACACCCTTTAAAGGTTTGATAGGGGGAAGCACTTTAGTTCTTTTAATTTTTATAATCTCCGGAATACTTCATGAAATAGGAATTTCTTATACTTCCGGAAAAGACTACGGAAAACCTCTGATTTATTTCTTTATCCAAGGGATAGGCTTCTTGATTGAAAGTAAATTCAAGCTGAGAAGAGTAGGTACTATTTTGTTTGTTGTCCTGCCGTTCCCTCTCTTATTTCCTCCTAGTTTTGTAAATTTATTCTTTGGGAAGCTTTCTGTTGGACTTCTGTCCTATGTCAATGGACTCTCGTTGAATGATATTGTCTCTGGCTTATTACTAATTGGAGGTATTCTTCAGGCAAGTGTTTTGCTGGCAAGTATTCAAGTTCCCAAAAAACTAAATTGGAAAAGGGATTTAGAGAAGTTAAGTTCATTTAACAAGAAAGTTTTTTGGACTTATGGAGGGTATGTTTTTGGTATTATTGTATTTATGTCAGCTACAAGTATCACTATGAGTTACGAAGGAGTGGTTGGGCTTACAGCAAAGATTTGGATTGTCTTCATCCTCCTTTTTTGGCTAGCAAGAGTGCTTATTGATATATTCTATTATTCACACGAAGATTGGCCAGAGGGGGCCGAGTTTGTAATCGGGCATATTTGTTTGACGACACTGTTTATAACTTTGGTAACTATATACTCAACACTATTATATCTATGTCTTTGAGGTGAGAAATGAAAAGTAATATCGTATTCTTTGATGGTGTTTGTAATCTCTGTAATTGGTCTGTTGATTTTATTCTAAAGCACGATAAGAAAGAGCACTTTTCTTTTGCTTCTCTCCAGGGGGAGACGGCCAAGCAGTATGTTCTTACTGAACTCTCAAGTGTGATTTATATCAACGAAAGTGGTGAGGTTTTTGATAAATCAGATGCAGTAATAGAAATTGCCCCTCATCTCTTTGCTTTTGGTAAAGTATTATTCGTTTTTAAGTTTATTCCCAAGTTTATTCGAGATGGATTTTATAACTGGATCGCTAAGAATCGTTACAAACTCTTTGGAAAAAAAGACAGCTGCAGGTTGCCTTCAATAGAAGAAAAGAATCGTTTTTTGAATTAAATGACTAAGGCGTTGCGCCCCTTATTTCTGCCATTGGAACATGTAAGTGGTATACGTCCTCAATAAAGAAGCTAGAGAGTGCATCATCTGTACCTTTACAAGTACTGAAGGCGATCACTTGAACACCCCCTGGATTATGTTCGTACATACTGCAATTAACCTCGTGCTTGTCATCTATTCTAAGGGTAGCGATGTAACCTACATCAGTATGAGTTACAAATGCTGCAGTATACTTAATTATGTTTAAGGGGCGTTTGATTTCAACAAACTCTACACTACTTGCTCTGATCTTACGCGACAGAGCGTTTGCTAAGTCAGAGGTGCTGATTTCGGTTGAGAAAAATTCAATCATTACATCAGAGGTCTGAGAAGGAGTTCTTTCTTTATTACCTGAGTAAGACGAGCATCCAGTAAGGGATAGGAGGGTCACTAAAAATATAATTATGGCGTTCATATACTTTCCTAGTTTAATAGCATTTATATTTATTCGGTGATTTAAAATGAGTAACCAATACCAAAATCTATAAGAATATTTCCATGGTCGTCTATCGGCGATTCGAAGTCCTCATCAGCTGGGGTTTTTCCAGTTCTAGGAGAATAGTTTGCAAAACCTAATCCCAATCCCAAATTCAAATTGCCTAGGTAGAACAGATAACCAAAAACAACGTTGTAATAGCCGCCATTTAGCCTCACCTGAACCTTTTCGATTGTGCCATCATTCGCCGTGAAGTCATAAGCTAGGTCTGTAATTACTCTTCCCGCACTCACGGTAAGCCTAAAGGCACTTTGATAGAGCTTTTTCCCAAAAAGAGGAATAACTGCTCTTAACCCAACAGCATAACCCTCCTCGCTCATCGCTTTGATGCCTGTGAGGTCAGGGTAGTTATCGTGATCAACATCTAGAATTTGATATTCTGGCCCTATCGCTAGCTCATTATCACCCCAACCAAGTTCCATTGCTCCTGTGCTCGTGAAAATACTTTTTTTAAGAGAGAAGTTAACAAAGCTTGCTTGTAGAGAAATACAAATAGTGGAAATTAAAATAAGAAATATAGCTCTAATACATCCCCCGGGAGTTTAAGTATAAACAATATATTATGTCATGACCTTCCTCTAAACAACGCGAGAAAATTATTCGATTTATACTTCTATCAGAAAATCTTGAGAGGAAAGTTTTGCAGAAAAGATGAGTGTTTATGCTCTACTTAGCGAAAAAGGTTTTTAGGTAATCGTTCTTTACTTGATAGGGTTTGTCCAGTTCTAGTGCAGGTGATGATCAAAATAAGCTCGTTGGTATTATTTCTTTATTGCCTTTTTTCTAGTCTCTGGCCCTAGGGCTTAATTTCGATAATACCATTGGCCGCGATGGCGAATAAACTGCCATTAGGTCCAGTAGTGACATCTCTTAAGCGGTAGAACCCGTTAGGTATAATTTTTTCACTTTCAATTAACTGACCATCTTTAGTGATTTTTAATCTCAGAATATAACCCCTAAGAGCAGTAACAAAGAGATCATTTTCCCAACTCGGGAAGCTCTTACCCGTATAAAAAGCTGAACCAGATGGAGCAATTCCATCGGGTTTCGTAAACTCTACTAAAGGAGCTTGAATATTGGGATTACGAGCGAAGTTGATCATCCGATTTGTCCAAGGAAGTATCTTTGGAGATCCGAATAGAATTGGCCATCCGTAATTCTTACCTGAAAAAATTGCATTTACTTCATCGGCCTTACCGACACTTCCTAATCCTGGTAAGTAGGCATCATAGCCACTAGGCCCATGCTCACTGACAAAGGGAGTGTTTGAAAGAGGATGAATATCTAGGCCCTGAGGGTTGCGATGCCCTAGAGAGAAAATCTCTCCTCTTGCATGAGGAGTACCTACAAAGGGATTGTCATCTGGAATTCTACCGTCATCATGAAGACGAAGAATTTTTCCATTTAGATAACTAAGCTCTTGGGCCTTTTCTTTGTGATGTCTTTCGCCAATGGTGATAAAGAGGTATCCCTTACTATCAAATGCTAGACGGCTTCCAAAGTGAGCGCCATCTGTTCCAAAGCCACCTTGAACTAATATTTTTTCCGAAGTTAATGTCTTTTCATTTGAGAGAGTAAATCTTGAGACACGTGTGTTTATTCCATCATGGGGATTCGCACGAGTTTTAGTTGTATAGGATAAGTACAGGTAGGGTTTTTTTTGAAACTCTGGGTGAAAAACAATATCAAGTAAGCCGCCCTGTCCTACAGTAGCAATATCCCTAGGAAGGCCTGCTAGATTATATTGAAAAATACCATCTTTAAAAACTTTAATGGCACCTGTTTTCTCTGTTACAAATAAGAGTTTACTGGGTGAAAAGGCCAGGCCCCAAGGGGAGGACAGGTTGCTTAAAATCTCGTTGGCCTGATAAGGGCCAGAGTTACTGGTGAAGCTGGCGCTTAGTATATTCCAAGAAATTAAACACAGAAAGATAGTGATCCCATTCTTCATTTCAAACTCCTCTTTTTAGCTTGGTGATTATCAGTGATTATTTTTTAGAAAGTCTTTTATATATTCGATAATTTCATCTACTTTGCCAATGAAATCGATATCGGTATTATTGATCGCTGATACCGGCATAGAATTAAATGCTGCTTCACCTGGGCTTTGGACAATAGCTATTCCGCCATGTTTCTTGATGGCCATGAGACCTTCTGTGCCATCATTTAAAGCACCTGATAAGACAATACCAATCGCCTTTTTCTTTACATTTTCAGCAAGGGAGGTAAAGAGTTCATTAATCGATTTTGTATATCGATTAAAGGGAAGGCGGCTTTCGACTTCATCGTCATTATTTACAGTGAGTAACATTGAAGGATCGCTAATATAAATAGTCGCGGCTTCTAGGTGCTCATCAGATCCAACCAATTTTATCTTAAGATCTGAATTCTTACCTAAAATTTCCTCGAGATTACTCTTTTTATTGGGAGGTCTGTGAAGGACGACAAAGAATACTGCTTTAGTATCCTTGGGAAAGGAGCGCACTAAATCAAGAATAGAAGGAAGTGATCCTGCTGAGCCTCCAATGGCAACGGTATAATATTCTGATTTTACGACATCCATCGCCACACCCTAGCAGCTTTTGTGA
>CALHBL010000413.1 GCA_937930825.1 uncultured Bacteriovoracaceae bacterium | reverse complement strand
TTATCTATCAAAGGAAGAAGGGAGTTCTTATGATAGTCAGACCAGATTTCTACGTTTTCAATAAAGGCCGTGGTATTTGAAAGCTCGTCTGAGTTTTCAATGAGCTTTGTAAGGGCGCTACCGTCTTCGTAGGACTCAAGGCACGAATCAATTTTCTTCAGGAGATCCCGCTGGGTGAAGAATTTCTCATTATAAGTGATTCTGAGTTGCTGCATCTCTTTATTCTGTTCTTGAAGGAGGTTGATTTGAGAGATGTTTTGTTCAAATTCACTTTGTTTCTTATTTTTTTGGAGGCCGGCCTCTTCAAGCTTCTTTGAAGACTCTTCTATGGTCTCTTCTAGTCTCTGTGTTTCTTTAATAGGATCGTCTGGGTATTGATTCGCAACTTTCTCTTCTTGAAGCTTTGAGAGCGCCTTACTCTTATTTAAGAGCATCTCTTTTAAGTGATCGGACTTTTCTAAAATTTGCTCTTGCTCGGTCTTAATTTTCTTAATAGCGCTTTGAAGTCTTTTAATAGAGTCGTTATACTTCTCTTGTTGATGAAGTTCCTTTATTGCAAGGCCTAGTTGTTCAAGGGTCTTGTCTTTATAGATAGAGAAAGAGTCTTCACTCGCTTTACCTTTAAAAAGATCTGTACTGCAAAGAGACTCTATAATCTTCTTATTCTGCTCTTCAAGAGATTCCCCAGTCGCAAGAAGCTTTTTTAAATTATTCTCACTCACAAGCCAACTGCTCCGTTCACTTTGAACTTCGTTGTCCAGTGATTTAATCTTAGCGAGCACTTCAAGCTTCTCTTGAAGGTGGTCATTACTATCGAGTGCTCTTTTATTGATAAATTCTTGTTTTAATTTAATATCTGCTTTGGCCTTCTCTATTGATTGAGTTAGGTCTTCTTGTTGACTTTGGCAAAGTTGACCTTGATCAAGCGCTAGTTTTAAAGAAGCTTCGAGTTGGCCGATCTCTTTTCTATAGTGCTCACTTTCATTGTGCTGATTCTTTAATTCTTCTTCTAGGATACTCAGGTCTGCAGGGATGAGCTCATTAAACTTATGAAGCCAATCTCTTTGATTGAACGAAGTAGAGCAGATGGGGCAGTCTTCACTTTCTTTGCCGCCCTTTTCTATCATGGCCCTGGCCGACAGAAGGAGTTGATAGTGGGAGAGCTTATCTTCAATGGTTTTTGCACTGCTTTGAGATTCTTTAAACTTCTTTTGCTGGGCGGCTAAACTCTCTTTATCAGAGAGCTGCTTTTTCAGATAATCCTGTCTTTTTATCTCTAGTTCTTGGCATTGCTTTTGAAGTCCCTGTAAATCATTTGATCTGACGAGTAAGAGCTCTTTTACTTGAATATAGGCCTTACTCGATTGCTTGAAGTCTACTCTATATTCCTCACTCTTCATCGTAATTTCTTCAAAGCTAAGTTCTCTACCTCCCTCTGGAAGATATTGATAGAGTTTTTCACAGAGTTCAATTTTTCTGTGATTAAAGTCTTTTGCTCGCTTCTCAATGAGCTTCTTTTGGTCTTTTAGCTCTTCAATATTCTTGGTGTGAATAGAGCAGACAGCTTCATTCTCCTTGAGAATAAGCATAGAGTCCCTGGCCTCTGTGCATTTTTTTAAAGTCGGCCCATTGAAGTGCTCAAGTAGAGATTTTCCTCTTTTAACCAACTCTTTTAAATCTTCAAGTTCCTTGTTTTGGGATTCAAGATCGGTACTATTTGCTTTAATTCTCTTTGAGAAATCCTCAAGATTTTCACGGCCGCTGTTAATTTCTAATTGAGCGCTAGCGGTGGCACTAGAGTTTAAGCGTGCTCTTTCAAGTATGGGTCTTTTCTTCTTATAAGCCCTTTTATCATTATTCAATTGCTTTTCACCAGCTTGGTAAGCGCTCTTTAATGGGCCCAGAAGAGAATCAATCACTTTAACTTTAGACTGATAAGTCTCAATAGTTTCTTTATTCTTCTTTTCTTTGATTGCCAGTTGGGTGACTTCCTTGAGCTCTTGGGCCGCCGCTTTAGTAAGCTCAGCTTTTTCTTTCAAAGAAGCCTGTCTTAATTGAGCGTTTTTCAATTCATTCTTAATACCCTTCAATTCTTCAGGGGTGAGAAGCTGAGCTTGCTCGCTCTGTTCTTTTAGATTACTTATCTGCGTTTCAAGACGAGACTTTTCAGACCTGACTTTCTTGCCAAGGTTCTTTAATTCTCTATGGCCTAGAAGGTTTTCAAGAATATTCTTCCTGTCACTAAAAGATGCTGTTAGGAATTCACTAAACTTTCCCTGATTAAGGACGATGACTTGATTATACTGATCGAAGTCCAGGTTAAGTATATTGCCGATTTTTTCTTCAGTGGCCTCACCATTCTTATAGAGTCTTGAGTTGGTCAAGGGCGTAGCTCTGGGAGATCCATCCTTTTTTAGAACACGGCAGCTCCACTCAATCCGGTATTGATCACCAGCAATTTCTAAGCAAAGAGTGATTGATCCCGCGGCTTCACCATTTGTAATTAAATCTGAAGCGGCCAAGCCTTTTATATTCTTGCTATACAAGGCCATGGCCATGGCGCTTAGGAGAGTTGATTTTCCAGCACCTGTTGGTCCTGTGATAGCAAAGAGATCACTCTGCCTCGTCATGGCCTTAAAGTTGATCTCATGATCTCCCCTAAAACTGGTAATATTATTGAGCTTGATGGATGAAATTTTCATAGAAGATTACTGCCTTCTTCTTTTTTTTCTTCTTTTTCCTCTTCTTTGTCATTTCTTGTGATTTCTTTAAAGGTCTTAGAAAGAGAGGATCTATCACAATCATCAACTCCTCTTTCGGTGAGGTAGAGGTCAAAGAGCTCATCAAGGCTAGAGTTCTTAACCACATCTACTTTGAGCATACTAGATTCAGATTCATCTTGCTGATGAAGGGCAAAGTAATTGAGAAGTTCAACGGGAAGTTCTCTTATTTGCTCTCTAATAAAGTCGATATAATTGGGTATGAATTTATCAAATTGAATAGATATTTCCACATAGGCCTTTAAGGGATTCTCAAGAGGACCCCATTTCTTAAGCTCTAATAAAAGCTCTTCGAACCACTGCTCAGGAGTTGAGGTGATTTTAATGAGCGGTCTAAATACAGGAATACTTTGAGGCGCGTACTGACTCTTGCCCTTTTCATCTTGGGTATAGATGAAAACCTTCTTCTCATTACTTTCACTAAAGCGCATGGGAAGGGGAGAGCCGCAGTAAACGGCAAGAGGGTTTTCTTTTTTAAGAACTTGGGCCTTATGAATATGACCGAGCATGAGAATATCCCAATCTTTAAAGGTATTTAGAGGGATTGAGTCTAGGCCTGAAAGAGAGACTCCTTGCTCTGAGCCTCCAGGCATGAAGCTGCCAAAGAGGTGATGGCCTAAGAGGATGTTGAGAGACTTTTCGCTATGGTTTTGATGGTCTTGATGCTCTTGTCTTGAAAGAAGGTTATCCGACCAAGCTTGCAGTTGGGCGATGATTTGTTCTGGAATTGTTAGCTCAGGGTAGTTATCAATTTCTTCTTTAAAGGGGGAGTCGATAAAATCACTGACTCTGAAATAGGGAAGCATACCTATAAAGAGTCTATCACCATTAATCTTTAGTGAGTTCTGATTCTTCCACAGCTTTAAGTCTTCAGCTGAAGTGCTCTTTGGTGGCCTAGGCCTGCCAAGAATAGTGATGAGGTCTTTATCTAAAAAAGGGCGAGGCGCTTCTAGTAATCTTGCTCCATCATGATTACCGCCAATGATAACAACCTTAATAAGAGGCCCATCATTTATGAAGGAGATTTTCTCAAGGGACTTTAAGAAGCTGAAGAAGAGACTAAGAGCTTCAGTGGGGGGCATGGGAGTGTCGAAAATATCCCCCGAGATGACGAGGACATGGGCCTTCTGCCTTTCAATTTCGTTTACTAACCAATCGAGGAAGAGCTTCTGTTCTGGCAGGCGGTCCTTCTTGTAGAGCTTCTTTCCCAGATGCCAATCAGATGTATGAATGATCTTCAAGAGTAAGTCCTCTAATTCTTGGGGGCACTACTATTATCAGTTTTGGGTTTTCTCTTTCTATTTCTGTTTCTATTGCGGTTATTCTTTCTTGGGGGCCGCTTTTCTGAATCGCTATTGTCCGCGCTGGCCTTTTCTTCTGTGGGAGGAGCAGTGCTCAATGAGTTCACATTGGCCTGAGCAATTTCTTCTTGGCTCATTTTCTCAAAGGATTTGGCCATGGAAACGGCCACTTGATCAAGGCCGATAACATTTGAAGTCTCGTTCACCACATGAGTAAAGGAATTGGGGAATTTATAATCTCTACCAAGACTACTTCCTTCAGAGAATTCAGTCTTAGCATAGCGCCTGATTTGACCTTTCTCTGTGATCATATCAAATTGCTCGATGAGTATATGAAGCTTAGTTACTTTTCCTATGTCTCCACTTTTCACTTTTAAGAAAGCGCCTTCTCTAGGCAGCTTCTTTCTCTTATCTGTGTAGACATCATCTTCATACTTTATGCAGCATTTGATTTGGCCGCAAACGCCATTAATCTTAGTTGGGATCAGGGCAAGATTTTGATTCTTGGCCATCTTAATGGAGACATTGCCGTAATTCTTTAAGAAGGTTGAGCAGCAAGTCGCTTGGCCGCAAGCTCCAATAGAGCCCAGGGCAGCGGCCCTATCTCTAACATTAATTTGGCGCAGCTCTATTCTCATCTTAAGGTCACCGACGAGTTCTTTAACCAGCTCGCGAAAGTCAACTCTTGCAGGTGCTGTAAAGTAGAAGACCATCTTCTTACCATATTGAATAATTTCAACATGAGTGATTTGCATATCAAGGCCTAGTCTCTCAATAACTTTGACAGCAGCAATTTCGGCCTTCTTCTGCCTTAGAGTATCGCCTTGGGTGCCTTCAATATCTTCTTGAGTGGCAATTTTAGAGATAGATCTAATGGGAAGCATGGATTTTCTGAACTTCGTTTTATAGGGGAAGGAGTTGATGTAGCCTACATCAAGTCCTCTGTCACTCATGGCCAAGACTTTTTGGCCGTAACTAAAAGTTCTCTTTCCTTGAAGAAAGGCGAAGCTTCTTGAGTTGCCGGGAAAGCGTACTCTAACAAAGGTTAACTCATCCCCATCTTTCCAGCGGGTGGCATTGTCGCTATTTGAGTTCGCCGTTTCCTTGTCTTTGTCGATATCTTTGTCGATATTGTCATCGTCGCTTTGGTTGGAGGAGATGGTCTGGGTTTCTTGAACTCCGACTGATTGGTTTCCTTCAGGGTTGCCGTTTTCTTCATGGATATCGGCAACAGGTTGACTATCACTGGCTTGCGACTCGTCAGGATTCTCTGGTGTATTTTGCATATATAGAAGGCCTATAACTTATTGTGTTAGTGCTAGTTTAAACATCAAATTATCGCCTGTTCTTCATTGACTGTCTAGGTTGGTCGCGAAAAGGAGATGTGCAGATTAGACTAGGCCCTGCAGGCAGGAAAGAAGGCCGTAGAGCCGCTCTGAAGCTAAGTTATGAAAGGCCTGGGATTTTTTAAACCACTGGATTTCATCTAGGGCCCTTTGCAATTGGCGAGTGTCTGCCTCGCAGCAAGTCCAGAATTCTTGAAAGGCCCTGAAGAAACTCAATTGGAGTTCGGGCTTATTCTTAAGCCCTTCAATGGCAAGATGAGCTTGCTGAGGGGCTTTTATAAAGGGAGTTAGTGCTGCATGGAGCTGTTTAAATTCCAAACTATTTTCAAGAAACTGAGAAAAGCTGCTGTAGGTAAGGCCAGTGTCTTTACTTAGGGATGCCGGGCCTTCAATGACCTTCATTGTTATGGCCCTGGATTCAATAGTTTTGAGTAAAGGGCCGTTGTGAGGAACTAAGAAGAAAGTAGTAATGCTGGCCGAAGGCTCCTCTAAAGTTTTAAGCCATTTATTGAGAAAGCGCTCCGTTATATGATGGGCCTGGTCTA
>CALHBL010000412.1 GCA_937930825.1 uncultured Bacteriovoracaceae bacterium | reverse complement strand
TAGGGATCAACGAAAAGTAGTCTACTTGAAAAGGGGGCCATTAAAAGCTGCCTTAATGGCTAATATTGATTACTATGGTAATCAAAAAACGGGCTTGGGGCCTGCCATGCTGTATAATTTCGCAAGTACTAAATTGTTAAGGGATTTAGGAGTTAAAGAAATATTTGCTCTTGATCTTCTTTCTACTGGTATCTCTTGGAAAAATGGAAATGGGCTTCTCAATGGTTTTTTTCAAAAAGCAGGAAGCATAATGTTGGAAGAAAAAGGCTCCTTTGATGTGGTGATTGATTATCCCATCTCAGATTTTGAGCTTGATGATTCTGAAAGATTGGCAGACTTAGTATTCCAAAGCAAGAAGTTGGCAAAAAAGTATTTAAGTAAATTCACGAAAGAAGAAGAATTATGAAAAAGAATCTTACCCGTATCTTAGTTAGTTTAGTCACCCTTGTAATTATTGGAGGTATCGTTGGAACCTCAATATTGATTTATTATTCATTTGATCTACCCAAAATTAGCTCATTAAGTGACTACAATCCTGCCATACCATCAAAAATTCTTTCTAAAGATGGGACAATATTATTAGAGCTCGGGCGAGAAAATAGAGATGTTTCAGAATTTAAAGAAATCCCAAAGAGAGTTGTTGATGCTTTCTTATCCGCTGAAGATGACTCATTCTACGAGCATACTGGCGTAGATTATATGGGAGTTTTGCGGGCACTCGTTGCTAACCTTCGAGCGGGGAAGGTTGTGCAAGGGGGAAGTACAATTACTCAGCAGGTTGCAAAGTCTCTACTTTTGAGTAGAGAGCGATCTATAACTAGAAAGATTAAAGACTTTCTCTTGGCCCAGAAAATAGAAGAAAAATTTTCTAAAGAAGAAATTCTCTATCTCTATCTCAATCAAGTTTACCTTGGTGGAGGTTACTATGGTGTAAAGTCTGCCTTTAGGGGTTACTTCGATAAAGAACTTGGAGAGGCAACTGTCGCCGAAGCCTCAATGGTGGCCGGCCTTCTTGTAGCGCCTGGTAGGTATTCTCCCTATATCAACCCCAAAAGGGCCAGGATACGACAACAGTATGTTCTTAAGAGAATGCATGCAACAGGTAAGATAAGTAAGGAGGAGTATAATAACTCAATAAAAGAGGAGATTAAATTTCGAATAAGAAAGCCCACTCCCTTTAAGGCGGGATACTTCGCTGATTGGGTTCGTCAAAGAGTCGTAGGCCTTGTTGGCCAAGAGGCATTCCTCACTCAAGGGTACACAATTAAAACAACGCTTAACTATCATCTTCAGAAGGTTGCAGAAAGAGAGGTTAAGAAAACGACTAAGGATGTTGATAAAAGGCAAGGCTTCAAAGGTGTTAAAAAGAATATTGCAAAAGATAAGAGAGATGAATACCGCCAAAGCTTTCTTGAAAAATTTTATAAGTCAGAATCAAACTATTTTACTATAAGTGCTGATAATCAAAAAGTTTATGAGATCTCTCTTGATCCTCAAGAGTTAATAAGTATGACAGCTTACCGGGAGAAGTTTCGCTCTATTGTTAAGAATAAACGATTTCTTCCAGGAACAGATCCAGAATCTCAACTGAAGAAACTCCTTAAAAAAGGTCAAAGTTATCCGGCGGTTGTAACTTCTACAGATAATATGGCCAGAGTGGTCTATGTCGATCTGGGAGGCGTAGCTGGAATAATCCCTTACGATGGATTTAAGTGGGCGCATGCTAGAAAGATTTCAGAAAAGAGAGAGTTTCTTCCTTATGTAACAAGGCCTAGTACAATATTAAAAAAAGGTGATCGTATTTCCGTTGAGTATGTGAAGAGCGATCAAAGGTTATTAAGCCACAGCTTTAAAGGATTTAAGGACTTTGTCTTAAAATTAAAGCCCGATGTAAAAAAAGAGATCTTAAGCCAAAGATATATTCAGTTCAATTTAGATCAAGAGCCTGAAGTTCAAGGTGCTCTAGTGTCGCTTAGCCCTAGGACTGGAGAAATGGTTTCTCTTGTGGGAGGAGTTGATTTTGCAAAGAGTCAGTTTAATCGAGCTTTGCAGTCTAAGAGACAGCCTGGCTCTGCATTTAAGCCCATTCTCTTCGCCGCTGCACTTGAAAATGGCTTTACCCCAGCTACAGTTATTATCGATAGTCCAGAGACTTTAGGGGGGGTGGATGAGACCTTAAACTGGAAGCCTCGTAATTATGATGGAAAGTTTAAGGGACCAGTTACTTTTAGAAATAGTTTAGAGCAATCAAGAAATGTACCTACCATTAAAATTGCAAGTGAGCTTGGTGTCAAAACAGTTTTAGATTTCGTTGACCGCATTGGACTAAATGCCAAGTTGGATGAAGACCTCTCTTTGGCATTAGGATCTTTTGGGGTAACTCTTTTAGATATAGTGGCCACTTATGGCATTTTCCCCAATGGCGGAAGAAAGGTAACACCTAAAACAATCCTTAGCATCTCAGATCGCTTTGGTAATCCTGTCGCTTTTGATGAAAGATATGAAGACTTAAAGTCGAAGCTTTCAAATGAAGAGGAACAAGCGATAAAAAACTCAGAAGAAAAATCTGAACAAGAATTAACTGCCCAAGCTCGCAAAGAGCCGAGGAAGAAAGTAAAAGTGAGTAATGATCAAGACTCTCAGGTTCAAGAAGAAAAGAAGAATGCTTTCCTATTGGCCCTTGGTGGCAACCAAGTTTATGACCCTCGGTTAAGCTATATAATGACAAATCTTTTAAGAGGAGTTGTTCTCCACGGAACTGGCCGAAAAGCACGCTCAGTTTCTTCCTTCTTAGGCGGAAAGACTGGAACAACAAATAATTACGTAGATGCGTGGTTTATTGGATTCAGTCAAAACTTAGTTACCGGAGTTTGGACTGGCTTTGATGAGAATCAAACTATAGGTTGGGGAGAAAGTGGTGCAAAAGCCGCTTTGCCGGTATGGACAGAGTTTATGCGTGAAGGAATTAAGAAGTTTGGAGAATATGACTTCAGACCTCCGTTAGGAATAGTGAACGTATTTATTGATAAAAACAGTGGTCGACCTGCTAGCTCAGGTAAAGAAGGCTCTTTTTTAGAGGCCTTTGTAGAGGGTACAGAGCCAGGCTCAGAAGAGTTAGATACTGCAACCCTTGAGAATGATTCAGATGGACCAATCTTAGAAGAGGACGACTTCTACAGCAATCAGTAGGAGCTTATTTCCCCTTTTAATAAAAGCCCAACCTTTTAGTAATTTCCTGCTCGAACTGGCCGATAAGCTCTTATGCAATTACCGGTTGGAGAGCAATGAATTCAGAAAGTAACATTCAAAAAGCAAGAAGCTTCGTAATATTGAGCCTCATGCTTTCACTATTCTTCCATGCGGCTTTCTTCGTATTTACTTCATTTGAAAAAATGGAGAAGTTATCTGCAAAGAAGCCTCGTGCTAAAGAAGAAAAGAAGATTAGAGTCGTTCTACGATCCAACCCAAAGAATTCAAAACCAAAGCAAATAGTCACCTCGCAAGAGAGTAAGAAGAAGAAGCGAGACCCTAAGGCAAAGTTTCTTAGTAAGAAAACTCAAACCTTTGATAGGCAAACCTCAGCAAAGAGAGTTGGCTCATTTCAGTCAGCAGGTAAGGGTGTTAGGAACGGGAAGAAGAAGAGCGAGGCCAAGAAAGTTGTTAAGGCCGAAAAAGCTATTCGTAAATTAACTATTCAAAGTAAAGCTGTTAAAAAAGGCAGAAAGGGTAAGAAGAAAATTTCTATGGCAGACCTCTCTGTAGGAACTCCAAAGACCCAGAAGGCTAAAAAGCAAAAGAAACCTACTCCTTCATTGGCAGCTCTTGGGGTCAAAAATGGACAAGTCGGTAAAACAGGACTTTCGGCCAATAATGATTTTATTGAAGATATCCCTCTCGGTGATATGTCACGCTTGAATACAGTTGAATATAAGTACTATGGTTTCTATCATCGTATTAAACAGAAGCTTGAGCAGTATTGGGGTAACTCTATTCAGAGGAAGGCCAAGGCCCTGTGGAAGTCTGGAAGAAGAATTCCTGCCAGCGAGAATAGAATAACTTCTCTTGAAATTCTAATTGATGGTATCGGTAATATAGTGAAAATAAATGTTAAAGGCAGTAGTGGAGTAAGAGAGCTTGATGATGCTGCTATTGAGAGCTTTAATAAAGCAGGACCATTTCCAAATCCACCAAAAGGTATGATTAAGAATGGCTTAGCTAAAATAGAGTGGGGCTTTGTTATAAAGTCTTAGGCCAGTGTTCCAACCACTAGTGCTGAGAAGTCGTTTTTAGTAAGTCTTTAAGTTTACCGAGCCCTTCCATCATTACATAGTCTGACCAGATGGAATCAAGGTCTCTAACAGTTTCTACTATTTGCATTGCTGCTTGATCCCTAGAGATACTTTCAGTCTCTGAAAGCTTTTCTATGGCAGAAGAAAGGGCGCCAATCGCAGGAGTTTGGCAGATTTCAGATAACCTTTCTTCATATGAGCTATCGATTCTCTTTTCTTTTGTTTTAACAATGGCAGTATTTAATAATTGGATGAGTTCTTGGTTTTCAATCATAGGTGAATTCAGCCTTATTAATGGATAGTAACAAGGGATGGAGTATCTTTTTTTTATTTTAGATCGTAAAGTATTTTTTCTTAAATATGCTTAAAAAATTGAGGGATTCTAAAGTCAAGTTTCTAATTTTAATTAACTCATGGGAATTATCTAGTTAAGTATTACATAGCTAAAAATTGAATAGCCTACTACTTGACTTTAGAAACTGAGAAAAAGGACTTACTAAACTTAAATAGTCTATTCGTCACAAATTTCCTGATAAGCACTGGGGCTAAGCAGTTCATCGAGATCACTCATATTCTCAACTTTTAATTTAACCATCCAGCTCTCATATGGACTTTCATTGCATTTTTCAGGTCCATCCTCTAGCTCTGAATTTGTAGCCACTACTTCCCCAGCAATAGGAGAATAGAGATCACTCACGGACTTTATAGATTCAACAACACCAAATGTTCCTTCCTTCTCTAACCTTGTTCCAACCTCGGGCAGTTCAACAAAGACGATATCTCCAAGTTGCGATTGAGCAAAGTCCGTTATGCCAACAGTAATGATGTCACCTTCGATTAAGGCCCATTCATGATCTTTAGTATATTTAAGAGTCTCTGGTATTAGCGATGCCATTATTTATGTCCTCCAGTTACAAAAGCCTTTGCATGGTATTGAGCAGCAAAAGCATTCTTTCTCACTTTGATTTTAAATTCTTTATTCTTAGGAAACTTATCTTTCTCAACGAGGCCAATTCCGATTCCTCTTCCCAAGGTAACAGACATTGTTCCAGAAGTAATCGTTCCAATTTCCTCTTCTTCACTATTTAAAATGGGGTAGCCTTCTCTTGGGATGCCTTTTTCAAGGGAGAGCTTAACAAGTCTAAATTTAGGCTTGTAGTTGGATAGTGCTTCTTTACCAACAAAGCTCTCTTTTTCAGCTTTTACAGTCCACTTAAGACCTGCATCCAACGGTGTGACATCATCGCTAATTTCATGGCCGTAGAGGGGATAGGCCACTTCAAGTCTCAAGACATCTCTAGAAGCCAGGCCACATGGAGAAACACCTTCTTTCAAAAGCTCAGACCAAATTACTTTTATGGTTTCATGGCCCCCGAATATTTCAAATCCGTCTTCACCAGTATATCCCGTGCGGGCCACTATTAAATTTCCGTGGGGAGAGCTGACTTCACGGGCACTGTAGTAGTCAAAGTCATCTCCTAACTTTACTCCTAGAGTAGTAATGATCGCAACAGAGTCAGGGCCCTGAAGGGCGAGTAGGCTGTAGTCGTCAGAGCAATTCTCTAATTTACAGTTGAAGTCCCCTGAGATTGACTTTAACCAAGTAAAGTCTTTTTCAATATTGGAAGCATTAACACATATAAGAACTCTTTCACGCTCTAGCTTATAGGCAATGAGGTCATCAATGACTGTTCCATTTTCTCGGCACAGAGGTGAGTAGACTGCTTTTCCAACGGCAGCATTGGCAAAATCGTTAGTTAGAGCATAGTCAACAAATTTAACGGCTTCAGGGCCAGATACAAAGAATTCACCCATATGACTGACATCGAAAACGCCAACAGACTCTCTAACGGCAATGACTTCTTCTTTTACAGAATGATACTGGAGCGGCATGTTGAAGCCTGCAAAGGGGGCCATTTTCGCTCCTAGCTTTACATGCTCTGGAGTGAGTGAAGTTTGGAGGATCTTTTCCACTATGAGTCCTTAGCGAGTGAACTCGCAGCTTTGATTAAATTTTGGGCCAAGCTTAGAATAGTCATGCGGCCAACTCCACCAGGGACAGGGGTAATATGAGAGCAGTGATTCTCTACGTCGTCATAGTCCACATCCCCACAGAGCTTTCCTGAAGCATCATAATTAATTCCAACATCGATAACGATAGTTTTCTTATCGTCACTTAAGTAGTCCTTATTGATAAACTTCGCTTTACCTATAGCGGCAATAACAATATCTGCACCCTTTGTTATCTCTTTTAATTGAGTCGTTCTCGAATGACAAAGAGTTACTGTGGCATTGAGGTTAGTTAAGAGCATAGACAGAGGTTTACCAACAATGAGGCTTCTGCCAATTATCGCGACACTCTTTCCTGTTACATCAATTTTATGATGCTTAAGCATGGTTATAATGCCTTTAGGAGTACAGGAGACGAGGGCCTTCTCACCACAGTCACCGGATAAGACCTTGAAGAGATTGTTGGCATGAAAGCCATCCACATCTTTTTCTGATGGCACCAATTGACCAACGTCAATATGGGCCAGCGCTTTAGGAAGAGGAAGCTGGACAAAGAGGCCATGAACCTCTTTATCATTGGCCACGCTTGCTATTGTTTCGATGAACACTTTTTCTGAAACTTGTTCATCTAGCTTTAATATCTCGCACTTGGCACCAATGCCCTCCATAAACTTCTTCTTATTCTTTGTGTAAGTGACGCTTGGGGGGTGCTGACCAACGAGAATAACTTTTAAAAATGGCGTGATACCATTGGCTTTAAGTTTTGCACATTCTTGTTTAAGGTCCGCAGCATATTGCTTAACAATAGGGGAAGCTTTTAAAACGGTGGCCATGGCTTGGCTCCTTGGGAATTGATCGAGAAACTCATAGTAAATTAAAGAAGGTCTTTTATCCAGAAGCTGTGATTTTTTTTTAGACGTTAATTCGCCATTTGACCTATAGCGCTCAATTGTGAAAAAAGGGTAGGGAGCAAACTCTGCTCTTTATAAGTCTTAAGTTAGATAAGGAAAGGTTAATGCTTTTTTATATTGGTTTTGGCATGCAGCTTATGGGTTTTTCTAGTGTTGGGCTATGCCTATTTGCAGGGTTGCAAAAAGGTGACTACGGACAGATTGAACTTCTCCAACTTATGGGAGGGGCGCTTCTCTTCTATATGGGGCATTTCGTAAAAATGAAGGGTACAGACACTTAAGCATTGGATTCG
>CALHBL010000411.1 GCA_937930825.1 uncultured Bacteriovoracaceae bacterium | reverse complement strand
GGAAGACTCTTTAACTGACAATGTTAGAGGTGAGAGATTGCGTGAGATACAAGCTCATCAAACTAAAATTCAAGAAGGTATACGCCAGTCACTTGTTGGTAAGAAGTTTACAGTTCTCGTTGATGGTCATGGCTCTATGGGCGGTACAAAGAAGTGGAAGGGGAGAACTAATTGCATGAGAATAGTTCATTTTCTTCCTCCTGAACTTGCTGAAGAGGAACAAAAGGATCTTCTTTGGCACTGGGTTGAAGTTGAAGTAACTTCTGCAACTGCTTTTTCATGTCAAGGTAACCTATTAAAAGTATTGGGAAGAAGGATTCCAGAAGGGGCAATTAGGTTTTAATGACCAGTTGTTTCGATAACTTAGGATGCGGCAAAAAGGTCCTTTAGGACAATTCAAGGAATAGAAAAGTAGTAGACTAAGAGTGTGAATAGTCTAACAAAGAAAAAAATTCTTCCCCTACTTCTCTTACTTCTCATTACTGATGCCTCTTGGGCAATGGTGGAGATTAATGGAGACTATGGACTAAGTCGGCAAGTCTATGGAACAGATCGAAATAATGATATTGAAGCCAAGACAATTGGTGGAGCAGTCGCGCTCTACCTATTTGATCGTACAGCTATTGAATTGAATTACTCCCAGACAGAGACAATCACTACTGAAAGAAGTGTTCTTTCAATCGATGAAAATTACGACTTAACAGGCCAAGTGAATAAAGTTCTTGTTTACTCTTACGGTGTTGGAATTCGTCAGGCTTTTGCCTCTAGAAAAGCACGCTTTAAGCCTAGCCTTAGTTTAGGTTATGCTCGCCAGTTCATAAGAAACTCAACAGAAGCAAGTTTTAGGAATAACCTCAGTGGTGCTGAATTTAAAGCTCGTAAGCCTGTCAGTAAATTGCGGGATGATTCTGTTTTTGGCAGCTTTTCTTTAGAAATGAGAATCACAAAGCGTATCTCTCTAAGAGGAAGTGTGAGAACGACCTTTCGTGCTTTTGATTTTGATCGAGCTAAAGATAATGTGAAATATACTGTCGGCTTTTCTTGGTATCTATAATTGGCACTGCTACTTTCTCAAAGCTTTAAGCTTCTTATTTATAGTTTTGCTCTCCTCCAAATTACTTCATGTGCAAAAGTCAGCTATCTCTGGAGCCAGGGGCTAGGCCAAATGTCTTTATTCTCTAAAGGAAGAAAGAATCAACTGGTTCTTGAAGATAAACTCGTAGCTGAGCGTATAAAGAATAAAATAAGGTTTATTGAAACTTATAAAGCATATTTTTATAATTACTGGAAACGAACTCCAACTCAAATCTATAGTGAGACTACAATCCTCGATCGTGACGCTGTTACTTATCTTGTTATTGCTTCTGCTTTTAATGAAATAAAACCTAAAAAGGAGTGCTTCCCATTTATGGGCTGTTTTCCGTACCTAGGCTTCTTTTCAGAAAAAGATGCAGCTGAACATGCAAATATACTCCAAGCGCAAAATTGGGTCACTTACGTGCGTCCTGTGTATGCTTATTCCACATTGGGTTACTTTGAGGATAACATTCTCTCTAGTTTCTTTAAGTATAACGATGAAGACCTTGCTGAAATGATTTTTCATGAGCTTTTTCACACAATATTCTTTATCAAGGGCGAAGTTGACTTTAATGAGGCCCTCGCAACTTACTTTTCTAAAGAAATGGTCCTTGATTACTTCAAGGTAGACGTTAAAAGTAGGGAAGTTAGATTTGAAAAAGCTCAAAAACTAAAGAAATTGAATGAGAAAATTGTAGAACTCACAAAGAGACTCAATAAGAGCTATAAGAAGAAGAGTTTTGAGAAGAAAGAAGCGGCTTCCGTCTTCTTTGATAGCTTTATGAAAGGGCAGTTCTATCCTGAATTAGAGTCTAAGTGTAGAGAATTAGAGGTGAGCTACTGTTACCCTCTAAAAAGAAAGTGGAATAATGCCTCTCTTGCGGCCTTTCTTACCTATGAGAAGAAGAATATAAGTTTTGAAAAGCTCCGAAATACTCTGTCGCTGAACTTGATAGATTTCTATAAGTATATAGAAAATGAGTATGAAAAGTACCAGAAACAGAAGGGCAAAGTCTCCTTTTCAGATCAGCTCTTTAAGCCTATTTTATAGTCTAAATAACATGGGAGATATCTGATGGGCGTTTCTGATTGGCATCACATCTTACTTATCGATGAACTAGAAAAACTTTCTCTTGAGAAGGATAGCTCACTCCAGTTGGCGCTAAGTTTAAAAGAATTAGGGCACAGCGTGAGCCTTCTCTTTGAAAAAGACTTCTATTTTCAGAATAAAGGTAAGAGTATTCTTAATTGCTATGATTTTGAGGGCAGTTTTGAAGAGAACTCTTCGTATATAAAAGATTTTTTCCTCAGTGACGAAAGAGAAGTCCAATTAGGTCAGCAAAGTGTCATTCATATGCGCATAGACCCACCCTTTGACAGTCGCTATACACGGTATCTATGGATACTAAAGGCCTTGAAGGAAGTGCATGGGGTCAGGGTGTTGAATGATCCTGAGGGAATACTTATTCATAATGAAAAGATGATTTGCTACGAGCAAAGCGGTGCCGCTCCTAGTTTTGTGGGAGCTTCAGTCGCCGGCTTTAAAAGCTTCTATGAAAAGTTAAGAAATGATGACTCCAGAGAATATGCAGGCCTTATCCTTAAACCACTTGATTTATTTCAAGGAATTGGCGTTGAAAAAGTTTCTTCTGAAATGAATTTAGAGCAGTGCTTAGAGCTTTTCAATAAAAAGGCAGAGGAGTTTGGAGGGGCGGTTGTCGTTCAGCCCTTTTTAAAAGAAGTTGAGCAAGGAGAAATTCGTTCAATATACTTCAATGGGCATGAGCTTGGAAATATTATAAAAATACCCCCGAAGGGAGAGTTCTTAGCAAATATTGCTCAGGGTGCAACTTATAAGGCCATAAGCTTAGATCAAAAAATTAAAGACCAGTGTTTAAAAATGAGTAAAGATATGGCCGCAAAGGGAGTTCCTTGGGTTGCCTATGATATTTTGGGTGGGGTGATTCAGGAAGCCAACTTAACATGTCCAGGTCTTCTGGTTGAGGTATCAAAAGCGGCCGGCAAGAACCTTGCTAAAGAGCTTGCTGCCTTAATTGATGACTACCTAAAACAGTCACTTTAGTAGCGAGGTCCTGGAAGGTCTTTAGTGGTGTCTGTAGAAAATTGAATTTCGAAGCTATAGCACTCGGTTGACCATACATTTGCGTAGGGACAATAGCCCGGATGGTTAGGGAATCCTCTTCTTTCGTAGTCGATACAGCTGTAATCCCATTGAACATTCATAACATCAATGACAAGAGGTTCAGAAGTTGAAGGGACACTGAATTGATGTACCTTCGATGGGCAACCTTCGCCTTCAGCTGTAAATTCTCTGTAATCGCCAATTCCTGTACTACTTTGCATTGAGCGGACA
>CALHBL010000410.1 GCA_937930825.1 uncultured Bacteriovoracaceae bacterium | reverse complement strand
CTTAACTTCAATTCCCTTCTGCGTGCTTTCATAAATAAACAGAGGAAGGCTCTTTAACTCACTCTCACTCTTTAAAGACTTCATCATTTGAGTGAGGTCAACATCCCCTAGCTTCATCTTCCCAAGGCCTACGGGAATAAGCTGAGCGGATGCCCCATCAATCGTGCCAATACTAGAAATACGGCCAATGTGAAAGACTTCACCTTTCACGCTCTGTCCGGCCTTATTGAAGAACTCTCCCTTTTCAGTTTTTACTAGGCCGCCTACTTTCAACTTATCAAGGGCAGCAGAGAATATTCTTTGAGCTTTTTCTTCGTTGGAGTTTAACTTCGAGAACGCCTCATCATCTAAGCCTAAGGTCATCTTTCCCTGGAGAAAAGTTGTATCAACTAAGGAGTTAGCACTATCAATATTTTCTAAGTTTCGCTCGGCCATCATGAGCTGGGTGCTCTTTAGTTCATTCTTCTTAGTCATAGAAACTAATTTATCTTGGGCCTTAGTCAGGCCCACTTCAGCCTTTCTAAGTTTTGAGGCGTACTGCTTTTCAATAACAGCTTTTTGTTTGGTAAGATTTCTCTTTTGCGCCATCAAAAAAGCAAGCTCTCTTTGATAAGTAGAAAGAAGAGACTCTTTAGAGTCTGCTGTCTTTGCTTGGGCAAAGCAGAGAGTACTCATCGAAAGAAGCATTCCTATAAAGAGCATTTTTATTTTAGAATTCAACATGACTTTGTCCTTATAAGATATTGGGTATGGTGTAAGCGCCAGAGCGAATTTGCTTCTTAAGCCCCTGCATGAGATTGACTACTAATTCCACCTGCGCTTTGTCTGTAATATTGATAAATTGGTAAACTCCGGCGGAGTCTTTCTTGGCATATCCATACTTGTTATCAGTTGTCTGATAGAACATGGCAATCATGCCAAGCTTGGCCACATTTACCAGATTTTCTTGACCATCAATAACGAGGGTCTGGCGGTGCACTCCATTTTCTCTGCCTAATCTTAATTCATCTTCTATAAAGGCCCATAGACTTCCCATGGCCTTTTGTGCGGTGATAGTTCCTGCTTGTAAATTCTTATCAATATCACTGATGACTTTCATTCTCTTTTGCCTTTGAAAAGGAAGAGACTTACTTACCCACGCTTTAATTTTTACAATCTCACTTAAGATGAGAGGTTTAAGAGCGTCACTATTACCACTTGATTTTGTTAATTCATTCTTAATGGTGCCTAAGCGCTCAACAGATTGCTTAACAGAGAGCTGCTGCGCTTGAATCTGAGCTTCCAGTGCAGCCTTACGTGTTGTTAAAGATTTGAGCTCTCCTCTCATTTCTTCTTTTCGTGCATTATTTTCAGTATTGAGGTTTTCAACTTCGCTTCTCAGGTCAACAATTTTCTGGGCCAAGCTGGATAGGACTTTACTCTCACCTTGAGCAAAGGATTGATTGGGCATAAGTAGGAAAATCACCAAAGAATTGGCGATTAGAGCGTCTCTCAATTTCATGTCTGTCTCTCTCTTAAAATCATTGTCTCTCTCGTTTTTTTAAATGGGGTGCAATCAAAGAGAGACCTATTGATTGCAACCCCAAGATTGGACTAATCTCTGGCCAGAGTTGTCCAACCTTTATACCAAGTATCATTTGCGTCTTTAACCGCCCCAGCGAAGTCTACAGCTGTAAACCAAGTACCGTGACGAGGACCAAAAGGAGTTACATCCCCAAGATCAACTGCTGGTGAACCAGCTTCTGGTGTATAACCTGAAAGCATAGGATCTGTTAATTCATTGAAGTCAGTTGCAGTAAAGAAGTCAGCTGTGTTCCAACTCTCACCTTGCTCTTGTTCAAAAGCTCTATCACAGTTGATGAAGTTACCGATAAACAGGGCTTCTCCACTATCAGCTGTTGCCTGATCATCAATATCAAGACAACCTTTTTTCGCCGTTTGAAAAATAGAGTTGTTAACTTCTACTCCTGAGCCTTTTCTTAAAAGAAGAGAAGATCCACCTTTTGCTGCAGCACCGACAGTACCAAGAATTGTGAAGTTAGAGAGAATTGGATTTGATCTTGGCGTTGCATCCATTGGAGATTTGAGGTTGTCTGCTTCAATCCCGTTATTGGCAGCATCATCAAATTGATCAATAATCACAAATTGAGCACGACCGACCCAACCAGAAGTCCAATCCATTGAATCATCTTTATTACCTGTTAGAAGAACGTGCTTAACATCAACAGTTCCCCCAAAGAATTCGATTCCATCATCAGAGTTTTTATGAACTTGAATGTAATCTACAAGAGTTCCGCTTCCAACACCTTGAAAAGCAATTCCGTTAAGCTCGTTATCTGGAGAAACTTCAAATCCAGCAAATTCAACTCTTACATACTTCAGAACACCTGAGTTATCAGCAGGATTATTTCCCCCGTAAACTCCAGTTCCTCTAGCTCCAGGGCCTTCACCAGTTGCTTCGCATGGGCTTGCAGCTGAATATGTACCACAAGTATTGATAGGTGCATTTCCGTTAAGGACAAGACCGCCCCACTGACCACGGTCAGTATTACCAGTATTTCCAGTTGTCATGACGATAGGAGCTTCTTTAGTTCCTTCAGCGAATATTTTTGAGCCTCTTGAGATAACTAAGAAGTCAGCTCCAGACTTTCCAACAATCTTTGTTCCCGCTTCAATAGTAAGAACGCCCTGGTCTTTATTGTCTCCACCGATAAAAACTCCACCTTGAAGAACCCAAGTTTTATCGGAACTTAGGAGTATATTTCCTGAGTAAGCTGACGAATCGTTAAGACCGCAAGTATTTGCCCCTAAAGAATCTGCCCATGCTGGACAAGCAGAGTATATATTTGAGCTTAATGCGCATAGCGCAACAACACTAAGAAAGGCATTTTTAAGTTTCACAAGCTTCTCCATAATTAAGTAACTAGATTTCATATAAAACATTTTTAAGGGGGTTGATCGTAGAAGTCACAACAGGACTTCATTGAATCTGTTAAGCTTTTGTTAGGATTGTTAAGGAAATCCTATAATCGCTCCCTGACCTATTCTGAGGCCTTATAAGGTACTTCACTGTAAAGGAGAATAATTTAAAATCACGCTTTCTTTTTTTATTGAGTGGTAAAATTTCCAATTTCACTTAAGTGATTTCCCTTAAGCTTTTCTTGCAACATATTGCGCCTAAACAAGAGTAAAAGTGACTTTCTTACAGCTTAACTTCTCATCTTATTTGAGTCACTTACCCAGTCAATTTACCTTTTTCCAATAATTTCTTACATCTAAAAAAAGTCCTGTATACTCGCGAGGTTATCTGTAAAGCTTAATGAAGACTAAAGATTAGTTATCTGACATTACCCAACGAAGTTCAAGGAGGAATTTTATGAAACGGGCAATCCTAACCGTCGCGGCATCGACGTTATTATCGCTATCACCTTATTCCAACGCATGTGATCAATATGGGAAGACAGGATTTGTTGCAAAGAACAATCTCTGGATCCCTGCCTCTGTAAAGAGCAACACAGGAATGACAAAAGCAGTTTTTAATAAGGTATTAGATCGAATTGAAAGAATCTATGCGCCTATCCTAAAAGCAAAGGGAAAGAAATTAGTCATCGAGCGCAAGTGGAGTGAAGGCACAGTGAATGCTTACGCCCAAAGAAGTGGCAACGCTTGGAAGATTGCTATGTTTGGTGGTCTGGCAAGGCATGAAACCGTCACCCCCGATGGCTTCGCCATGGTCGCCTGCCATGAACTTGGCCATCACATTGGTGGACTTCCCCAAAAGACTAGTTGGTTTGGTGGTGGTTCCGATTGGGCCTCAAATGAAGGTCAGTCTGACTACTGGGGGGCCATGAAGTGCTTTAGAAAGTATATAGAAACTGAAGACAATATCCACATCATGAAAGGAATCAAGGTTCCACAATTTGCCACTCAAAAATGTCAAAGAAGTTTTTCTAATGCTGAAGATGTGGCCATATGCCAGAGAACTGCAATGGGAGGGATGAGTCTTGCAGGCCTTTTTGGTTTTCTCTCAAAGCTTACGAAGCCACTTGCCTTTAAAACTCCTGACCCAAAGAAAGTGACTCTAACAAATCATAATCATCCCGCTTCCCAGTGCCGGCTTGATACTTACTTTGCAGGGGCCATTTGCGAAAAGAACCACCATGCTGATATCGACTACAAAGATGAGCATAAGAATCTGTGCGCCAGAGATGAAGGCTTCACGATAGAGGCCAGACCTCTTTGCTGGTATAAACCATCAAAAACTTAAACTAAGACTAAAGGCCACCTACAGGTGGCCTTTGTCTTTTTTTAAGACCCTTTATTT
>CALHBL010000409.1 GCA_937930825.1 uncultured Bacteriovoracaceae bacterium | reverse complement strand
TTAAGCTTCCTCCTAGTCCAACATCTATAAGACCATTCTTTATTTTAATAGGAGAAAAACTTGTAATACCTATATCAGAATTAATAAAGCTAACATTTCCCTCTAGAAAACCAACGGGAATAAATCTCTGATAGCTATCGTTATTTATTGCTGATGATGCCAAGTCGCTCATTTCCTCTATAATTTCACCTTGTACTACGGCTAAATTACCAGTGAGGTCGTAAGGTAGCTTCTCGCCCCTTAGATCTAAGTCTCCAGAGACTACGACACCACTCTTTTTGAACAATGGGAATCGTGATTTTTCTATATTCACATCAAGCTTTACTTCAGGAAAAGGAAATTTCAACTTTATAGTACCATCCGAGTATACAGTTCCATTGCCATACTTTCCTCCCGAGTTATTTATGCGTATTAAATCGTTATCTAAGTTAATATCAAAGCTAAAATCAGAGAAGAACCCTGGTATTTGCTTAACCTTAAAGGCCAATGATTCTCCTTTTAAAGAGAGGAAGTTAGAAAAAACTTCATCCTTGCCAAGAACTAAATACGAGCCTGACAACGCTCCGCTGCTTTTCTTAATTTTTTCAGTAATAAGCTCTAACAATGAACTCTCTGCCTTAAACTCATGATCTAATTTAAACTTACTTTTTAAATTCCCACTCCCTATGGATTTCAAAGAAAACCCCTCTCCCTCAATATTGTACTTCCACTTTTTCAAATCTCCATTTTCAATCTCTACTCTTATTGGATTTTCAAGTTTCTCTATATTGACACCTGGGTATCTAAAGGAGAAGTCACTAATTACTCCTTCTAGATTAAGAGTACTTAAGTCTCCTAAGTGAAAATCTGTTTGCATATTAAAGTTTAAGTGACCTTTGATTTTACTATTAACAATATTATGTTTTCCAATAAACCCTGCCAGAGTTCTTAAGTCCGTAGTATTGATTTTCGCACTAAAGCTAGATTTCTTCTTCCTTTCTTTACCAACGTTTAAATATCCCTCCGCCGTTGCCTCACCTCCAATCAAAGATCCGCTAAAAAATAAGTCTTTCTTATTATTGTAAATAGTTAAAACGGAATCTTCCAAGCGCACATTATCTATAGAACTATTCCCTATTCTCATATGACTTCTCGTTGAAAAAGAGGAAGGGTTACCAACGCCGTAAAACTCTCCAAAAGAATCTCCATCGAACCCTAAGCCTAATAAGCGATAATGAAAGAAGTCTTTCAGCCTTACTCCTGAGAACGTGCCCTTGTAATTAAAGTCCTGAGTTATGAGATGGATATCAGCACTACCGCTAAGCCTGCCTGAAACTTTCTTTCCATATATTTTAGAGAAGTATAGTTTCTCATCTTCCAGTTTAAAGTTCAGACTTAATTCTTCTAGATCTTCTGAATGAATTGAGACCTCTTTAGCCTTCATTTTTCCAGAAACTTTCATTAGTGGTCTTTTAAGCCCTCCTGTAACCTTAAGCGCCGACGTGTACTCAAGCTCTACCCTACGGAGGTATTGCTCAAGGGGTTTGAGAATCGGTGCCATTACATACATTGAGTCACTTAAATTGCCTTCAATCACTTGAATATTCATATCTAAAGCGTTTAACTTACTTTTAAAATCTATTCCTCCGAACATTCCATACTTTAAATCTCCATGCGAGCCTTTGACATCTCTAAGAGCTAGCTTTGAATTCTCTAGGTCATAATTAAGTTCACCCACAACTTTATCTAATTTAAAATCAAGTAGCTCAAAATCATCTTGATCGAGAAAAAAATTCATTTTGATTTTTCCAGGAGGGCCTTCAATTACTCCAGAGGCTTTTCCTCTGCCCTTGAGGTAGAGATCACCGATTGGACCGAAGTGTTGAAAATCAACTATGCTATTATCGAGGGAAACCCTTATATTATTAGAAGTTAATGAACCTCTCACATTAATAGAGCTATTAGGAAAGTTTAACTTTAGATCGGGATGAACACTTCCATCATACTTTAAAAAAAGTTTTCCTCCTTCAGGGATTTGCATCTGTGGATTTTGGAGAATCACTCTATCATCATCAGATAATAGTTTAAATTCTTTCAAGCTAAAGCCATCTCTTGGGAAGAGGTAAACCCCATCAGGAGCAAACTTAACCCCTGTTTGACCATCTATATTAACTTTAGTCTTTTCGAGTGCACTAATGAAAAAGAAAAGTTCTTTTGAATATAGATTCCTTGTTACTAACTCAAACTCAGGATTGAGGAATCTAAACTTTGGGAAACTCATTAATCTTATAGAGCTAGCTGACTTTAGAGTCCCCTGTCCTATTACTGCCGATAGTTCTTTTGCAGATATTATCCCATCCTCAAGAACAAAGCGTCCTTCCATAGAGCTCATTTTATAGAATGGGGAATCTAAATCTAGGGCCTTTATATCTGTCGTTACTTTATAATTTTTAAGACTACCAATAGCAGCGCCCTCAAACTTCAAACTCCCGGAAGGAATCAACCCTTTATTAAGCTTTGTGGATCTCAATAAAGACTTCAATTTAGATAAATTCAGAAATCCTTTGAACTTAAAATCGCTTAATTCATCATCAAAGAAGACCTTCCCACTCGCGCCGATATAACTATTCTCTGACATTAGTTTGGTATTTTTAAACCTTACATATTTTTTAGAAAGCTGGACTTCTCCTTTAACTCCATCTAGCTCAAGTCTTGATCCCATTTTATCTTCTATTAACTCTTCCATTTCTTTTGAAAACGAAATATCAAACGTTGACGTTAGAAGATTAGAGAAGAGGTTAGACTCTAAAGTAATAATCTCAATATTTCCTTCAGGATGTTCAATTTCTGTATTAATTAAGGACACTCTTCTCAAGCGAAAAGGTAGACTTTTGTAAACTTCATTCTGATACCTATTGAAGGATTCTTTCCAATTAAAAGTACCCTTACCAGTGCCTTTACTTTTTATCGTTATAAAACTCTGCACTAGAGAGATTTCACCAATCGAAAACTCATTTGAAAATAAATCACGAAATCCAAATTGCAAAGACATATCCGCGGCCGACAACTCAATACTGCCATCGGAATAATCTAAATTAATAAATCTTGTTGTGAAAGGGATCAGACTGAACTCAAGCCTTTCAAACTTCAGCTCAGCATTAAATTTCTTAGTTGCGACTTCACCTAAACGATTACTAACAAGAGCACCAAAGCGCTCTGTCTGTATCATCTGCCAAGTGACAAGCATAACGAAAGATAACATCGCTACAACAAAGATGAAGACTTTATTTGTCTTTTTCAATCTTTAGGATCCTTTCTTCTGTTAGGCGATAGTTTTCTTCTACAACTTTTATTTCTTTGAATTGAGAAAGCGCAACACTTAAATTACCCATCCTATAATAGGCTTCTCCTCTTAGATACCTAAAAGTTGTTTTCTCATTCTTCAATAATGGCTCGGAATATAGAATATCTTCAACTAAATCTCTTGTGCGATAAAAGTCACCTTGTTTTAACAAAGTTTCCGCCTTTAAATAGTAGAAATTTATTTCATCCCGTTTATCTAAACCTTTGATATCGACTCTTCTAAGCACCTGCAATGAAACACTCGGAAGCTCTAATAAATTGAATCCAATTACCATATCTTCGTAGGACTCCTGAATAATTTGAGCTGAATAAAATTGCACTAATGTGCTTATTTTCTGTTCTAAATCAGGGCCTTCCTCTTCTTTTTTACCGTATTTACCAATCTCTGATAAGAGCTGACTTAATACTTCTTGATCATCCTTACTCTTTACTTTGTCATCATTAGTTAGAAGCTTTCTAACAAGAGAGTGCTTTGGATCTATTTTTTCTAATTCATATGCTTGCTTCAAAGCCTCAGACTTATTCTTTGTTGATAATAGCAATTTAATATTATTTTCTAACTTTGAAACTTCATCCTCACTACTTTGATTAAGTAAGTCATTGGCAAAGTCAAACTCGCCACCGGCCATGGCCTCTCGAGGCATCATCATTAGGAAATCGTCGGCTAAGCTAGTCTGACCTAGAAATTTTGCTAATTCATGCCCTAAAACCGAGAGCTCATTCTTTTTTGCCAGCTGCAGTGTCTCTTCAATCAGTTCTTGAGATATTCCATTCGTTAGCCAATAATCCATTACTAGTTTAGACAACCACTTCTTAGTAACCATTAAGCTATTAGCTGCGGCAATTACCTCATTCCAAAGAAATTGTAAGAGATGATCAGCACCATGCCAGAACTTTGTATTATGCAGGGTTAGATCAATTAAATGCTGGGCAAGCTCAAGCCTCTCTTTACTAGGTCTTTCTCGCCATTTTATGACTTCTTGATTTACTTTACTTCTATCCCCACGCAACACTAGAGCTATTAATCTATTTCTATCTAATATTTCAGGATCTAATAATGTATTATTATTTTCTAAGAACTTTAGTATCAAATCAGCTAAACCGCGATGCTTTAATTCAAAGAGGTATTCGTCAGAAATTTTTAATGACTCTTCTACAAGACCAGCTTCAACTAAACTTTCAAACTGCTTCTCTAAATAGTAAACCTCAGCAGTTTGATCAAAGAGAATACGGAAAATTGCAGCTGCTTTTTCAAAATTTTTCGAATCTAAATAGCTATCCCCTAAGAGAAGTAACTGGTCTCTATTGTCTGCTCGATTAAGGCTTATATTAATTTTTTGGATTGATTCACAACTAAAGATTTTTTGCTCTACAGAAAGCGGCTCTTCCCTTAGGGAGAGCTCAAAAAGCTCTATCGCCTTAAAGAAATTACTTCTTTTGAAATTCAATTGAGCTTGTTCAAAAAACTTCACGCTCTTCCATCCTTGGAAAGGAATTTTAATAACTGCGAATTCACAAGTCTTTGCCTAAGGCCTCTTTTATAAGAGAACCTATGGCATGATTATGACGCTAACTATTTAATTTTACTGCATTTTTAATGCTAAGAAATTAGTGGAGTAATTATTTCCCCTAAAGTCTTCATCCTTTAAGATGCGTAAATGGAGTTCTTTATTTGTATGGATTCCTTCAATTACTGTCTCATCTAAGGCCCTTATCATTCGATCTAAACAACTTGGCCGATCATTTGCCTTGACTATTATTTTAGCAATCATGGAGTCGTAGAAAGGTGGGACTTTATAGCCCGAGTAAATGAAATCATCTACTCTAACACCAAACCCCGCTGGTCGGTGATAGTGTACTATTTGGCCAGGAGAGGGCATTCCTGTCTCAGGGTTTTCTGCATTTATTCGACACTCAATTGAGTGACCAGTGAAAGTAATCTCATTTTGTTTAAAAGGAAGCTTTTCACCTTGCGCTGAGAGTATTTGAAGAGCGATTAAGTCTACCCCAGTTCTTTGCTCGGTTACTGGATGTTCAACTTGTATCCTTGTATTCATTTCCATAAAGTAGAACTTTTCTTCATCCTGATCGTAAAGATATTCCACAGTCCCAACAGAATCATAACCAACATACTCTGAAAGCATCACAGCAGATTTGCATATTTCCTGCCTCTTGCTTTCGCTCAAAATAGGACATGGGCTTTCTTCAACTACTTTTTGAAATCTTCTTTGGATTGTACAGTCCCTTTCTCCAAGATGAACAACATTTCCATGTTTATCAGCTGCAATTTGAACTTCAACGTGCCTGGGATTAGTAATATATTTTTCTATAAATAATGTATCATCACCAAACCCGGCCTTTGCTTCAGTCTTTAGTCTCTGAATATTGACCATCAAGTCTTCTTCTCGATCGATCATTTTCATTCCACGACCACCACCCCCAGCAGAAGCTTTAATCAAAACTGGAAACTTCATCTCGTGAACTTGATCTAAGATTTCTTTTTCTGAAAGTTCATTAACTTTAATAGGTCTTAAAACAGGAAGACCTGCCTCAGTAGCGAGTTGTTTTGAAAAAATTTTATCACCCATCTTTTCAATACAATCCGTATTAGGCCCAATAAAAGTAACCTTCCATTTCCCACATAACTGTGCGAACTCTTTATTTTCGCTTAAGAAGCCAAAGCCAGGATGAATTGCATCAGCCCCTGTAATTTCAGCAGCTGAAAGTATCGCAGGTATATTCAAGTAACTTAAAGCTGACTTTGCGGGTCCAATACAGACAGACTCATCCGCTAATTTAACATGTAGAGAATGTTCATCAGCTGTAGAGTGAACTGAAACTGTTTCTAAGCCCATTTCTTTACATGTTCTAATAATTCTAACTGCGATTTCTCCACGGTTAGCTATAAGAATCTTTTTTAATTTCATGTCTTGGCCCTAAGGTTTAACTCTAAATAGAACTTGCCCAAATTCAACATAAGTTTCATTCTCTGCACAAATTTCTACAATTTCACCATCTGCTTCACTTTCAATTTCGTTCATAATTTTCATGGCCTCGACGATACATAAAGCCTGTCCCTTAGAAACACGGTCTCCAACTTTTGCATAAGCCGGAGCTTCTGGAGATGAAGAGCGGTAGAAAGTTCCCACAAATGGAGACGTAATATCTATAAGTCCTGACTGCGAAGCAGAAGACTTCTTACCCGAAACATCTGCAGAACCAGTAGCCTGACTAATGCCGGCCATTGGAGGCTGAACCATCACTGGCATATCACCAATAAGTTTTACAAAAAACTTCTGATCACCATTTTCGTACTTTAACTCTGCAACTCCTGCATCTTTTGCAAGTTGAACAAATTCTTTAATATTATCTAATTTCATAACTTCTCCGTAGTTAAGAATTAACTCTCTCTACATATTCACCAGTTCTTGTATCTATTTTCAAAACCTCGCCTGTTTTAATAAAGAGGGGCACATTAATTTGTAAACCTGTATCCATTATCGCTTTCTTGGTACCACCCTGTGCTGTATCACCCTTAAGGCCTGGATCAGTCTCTTCAACTTTTAAATTTACAAAAGTAGGAGTTTCTATGGATATGGGGTTTCCCTTATAATAGAGTAATTGTAGGTGTATTCCTTCTTGCAGATAGTATTTCATATCTCCAACTTGATCAGTTCTAACATGTATCGTTTCAAAGTTACCTTGATCCATAAAGTTAAAGCCATCAGGATCTGAATACATATACTCGACTTCCTTCTCTTCCAGATCAGGCTTCTCGACTCCTGTTGAAACTCCAGATTTATAAGTTCTTTCAATAACAGATCCATCCTCTAAATTCTTCAACCTCACCTTCACAAATGCTGAACCCTTACCAGGATTAGTGAAGTCAGACTTTACAATAGCGTAAGGTTTACCTTCAACTTCAACTTTTAAGCCTTTTTTTAAATCTGTCGTTTGAAAAGCCATAACAATATCTCCTAATTCATATTCTCTGCTAAATAATTAAAGGCCAGAAAGTAGCTATACTTACCAAACCCCTCTATAACTCCCAAGCTAGCACCAGAGGTTATTTTTATCTTACGAAACTCTTCTCTCTTATATGTATTTGAGAGATGTACTTCTATTTTTGGCGCATCAAAACTCAAAAGCGCATCATAGATTGCAACACTGGTGTGAGTAAAAGCCGCGGGATTTATAATGAGACCATCAAAGCCTTCTTCCTTAGCTGCTTGAATCCAATCTATTAATTCAGACTCTGCATTAGTCTGACGCCAAACAGATTCTATACCTTTTTCAATAAAAGATTTTTGAATAAAGTTCTGAATGTCTTCTAGTGTTTCGCTTCCATAAACATCTGGTTGCCTAGAACCAAGGATATTTAAGTTTGCTCCACCTAAAACTAAGATTTTCATGTGATACCACAATGCATATTTTTTAGTGCATCACGGTATCAAGGGTCATAATGTATTGTAAAGAAGCGAAGAATTAGGCTCTAGAATTAAATCTTTTTTTGGGAATATTCCACTGACTGATCGCGCAAAAGGCTTAGAAAGTCAGTCAAAACTTCATCAACATTTTGAGTTTTTTCAAATGTTTCTGAGTCGTCATCGAGGGTCTCATCAAGAGCAGCTGATAGAACAGAATGGCCTTCATCTTTCGCATCTTCAGTAAGGCCATCAAAGCTAATATCTTCAGCAAGCTTAAGCTTTGAGTCTTTAAGCAGGGATAGCCTTTCTAGACTCTCTTTATTTTCAGGCTGGATTTGAATAATTTTTTCTAAGATATCTATCGCTTTTTGAGTATGCCCTTGATTCAAGTACAGATCGACAAGAGTATGAGTTATAACTGGCGTATCATCTATCGGCTCAGCCTGCTCATCACTCGCTTCCGTAAAGATAGCGTCTTCAACTTCATGGGTCTCTTCAGGAGCATCTTCAGGCTTAAGCTCAGTTCCTGCCTCCTCCCAATCTTCAACACTCTCAATTACATCTACCTGAGGCTTTTCGAGCTTGTTTACTTCGGATGAAATCGACATGTCTACCTGAATCCAATCATCAAGGGCCTTATCATTTTCAGGGTTAGCTGTGAGCTCATCAACATCAAAACTCACTTCAGACTCATTTAACAATATTGAAGATTCATTTAATCTATTTTCTAAGGTCGTAACTTTTAAGGATGTTTCTTCATCACGAGGGTTTAAGTAGAGCATATACTTAAAAGTATCTAGGGCCTCTTCGTAATTCTGAGTCTCGCAACAAACTTCACCAAATAATTTTTGAAGCTTTAAGTTGTCTCTATTCTTAGAAGAGATGGGGCGTAATGTTGTATAGGCAAGTGCATACTCACCTTTTTCAAAATAACATTGAGATAGGCTAAAGTAACCCATCATATAATCAGGATTATAGCGAATTCCCTTCTTAAGTACCTCGAAAGCCTTATCTATTAAACCCACTTTTCTATAGGCTTCCGCTAAGGGAGCAAAAGCACGAGAACGAGGATCCTCTCTTAGAGCTTTCTCATACTTTACGATTAAAGGGCTTTGCGACAAATTTAACTCCTCTCAATTAAACCAGCTTCTTCCTGGTTTATAATTCGAGGTGTAACAAAAATCATCACTTCTTTTTTAGCTGTTGATGGTTGATATTTATTTCTAAATAGCCAGCCAAAAAGTGGAATATCTTTCAAATAAGGTATTCCCGAAACTGTTTCTCTTTTTGTGTACTCATAAACTCCACCAATCACAATTGTACCGCCATTTTCAACAAGTACATTGGTCTTTACCGAGTTACCAGTTTTATTTGGTGGAAGCTGTTCAGAGACTCTTTCGGCAAAATCTTCTTTTTCGATTGCTAGCTGCATAGAGATTGAGCCCTCATTTGTAATCTGGGGTGTAACCTCTAGTTTCAGCACTGCCTCAGAGGTTTCAGCACCAGTTGTAGCAGTATCACCTGAGCCATTAACAACA
>CALHBL010000408.1 GCA_937930825.1 uncultured Bacteriovoracaceae bacterium | reverse complement strand
TAGACCTCGCGAAGAATTTAGCTGAGGCTAGAGAGGTTGATTTATCAAAAAAGGAATTAGTCATTCTCGATTGGATGCTCCCCGATGGGCAGGGAATCGACTATTTAAGGGAGCTGCGGGCCGCCGGTACGAAGGTTCCGATCATCATGCTCACAGCAAGAACTGAGGTGATTGATAAAGTTGTAGGGCTTGAAAGTGGCGCTGATGATTATCTCACTAAACCCTTTGAGCCCCGGGAGCTAGCGGCCAGAATTAGAGTTCAGCTGCGTCATAAAGATTCTTCTGGCACTGGTGGCGAGGAATCGGAGCAAACTATTCTGGGGGAGCTTGTCATTGATAGGGCCCAAAGAGAAATTCGCTTTAAAGGTAACTTAGTAGAGTTTACGAAAATGGAGTTTGAGTTTCTAAGTCTCCTTGCTGAGTCTCCCAATCGTGCTTTTAGCCGAGAAGAGATACTCAATAAGGTGTGGGGCTATGAAAATTATCCCTCAACCAGAACAGTGGATACCCATGTTCTGCAAATCCGCCAAAAACTCTATGATGAATTAATAGAAACTGTGAGAGGCGTGGGTTATAAGTTGCGCTTTGATGTTTAGAATTAAATTTCTTAGGAGAAGTCTTTGAGAGTTATAAGTATAAAGAATCGATCTAATAAGAGTATGGCACGCCGACAGGAGTTCTTTGAACGTGAAGTTGTGGCCGGAATGAAGGGCCGCACTCCTGGGGAGTGGGTGATTATTGAAGTTGAAAAGGGGCCACGCTTCTTAGGCTTTGCTAATCCCTTTGTCAGTGAGGGAGCGCCCCTTAAAGTGGTAAAGAAACTAGGCCCCAAAGAAAAATTCAGTGAAGAAGAAATACCAGGCTTTATAGAACAGAGAGTAGGTGAATGCTTAGAGTACCGAAAGAACTTTAGTCTGTTCTCAAAAGGAGCAAGGCTAATCTTTGGCGCCCAAGATAGTATGCCGGGGATCATCGTTGATGAGTATGAAAACTGCGTGCTCTTGCAAATTAATACAGCGGGCTTTGATCGCTATCGAGAAATAATTTTCAATGCTCTTCAAAAGAAAGTGGGTAAGACTTGTTACTTCTTTGATCAAGAAAATTACCGAGCTAAAGAAGGTCTTCCCACCCATGAAGGAGAAAAGCCTGAGCTTATTAAAGTCATTGAAAATGACATCACCTATGAATTGAGCGCTAGTGTTCTGCAGAAATTAGGTTACTACTATGATCACCGGGTTAATCGCTTGAAGCTGCAAAATTGGCTTAGCTCTACTGAGGCCTCTGCCAAGAAGACAGGGGTGGATCTCTTTTCTTATTGTGGGGCATGGGGTCTAAATGCCCTTAAGGCCGGCGTCCAGCAAATGAGCTTTGTTGATCAAGGGCAATTTGATTCGTGTATTTCTAAAAATTTACAGTTGAATAACTTTACCGGAAGGGGAGAGTTCCACCGAGCGGATGTTTTTAAGTGGCTCAAGGAGTGCAATCAAACCTTTGATGTGGTCATAAGTGATCCCCCGGCCTTTTCAAAATCTTTGAAGAATAAAGCAAAGGCGTTAGGTGGTTATCAAAAGCTCCATGCTTCTTTAAGTAAAATTGTTCACAGGGGCTCTTGGCTTGCTATTGGCAGTTGCACGCATGGAGTTAGTCTTGAAGAATTAGATCAGAGTGTTTCACTCGGGTTTAGCGAAAGTCACTTGCAGCTTAGTTTAGTGGATATTGGACTTCAGGCCCCGGATCACCGGGTGGCCCATCTTGGTGATGCAGGTAATTATATAAAATTTCTTCTTTATAGAGTTCTATAGAGTTTTATAGAGTTCACTAAAGTCTTTTGATTTCTTTCTTTACCGTAAGAAGGAAAACTTAATTCATTTGAGTATAAAATGTGGAAATAAAAGATAATTGATGCCAAACTTAAAGAGTGAAGGCAAATGATTTAAAGAAAATTTTTGAAAATGGTGAAAGAGAGAATATTCAAGCCTATTTGAACTTTCTAGACCCATTAGAAGTTGTAGACTTATTCTATGTCATAGAAGAAGAGTACTATCCTATCATCTTAGAGAGTCTTGAAGATGATGAGCTTGCCAAAATTTTTCCACTCTTTGAAAGAGGACTCTTCGAAAATATAACTGATCTGATGGTTGATGCAGATCTAATTAAAATCTTTAATTATCTTGAGTCAGATGATGCGGCCCATCTCATTAAGCTCTTCCATGAAGGAAAATTAGAACACCGAGGTAATCTCATTCTAGATGAACTCTTTAAGTGCTCGGCCATAAAGCGCATTATGAGTTATCCCGATGACTCTGCTGGTTCTATGATGCAAACAGAAGTCTGTCTTTTAAATGAGGGCATGACTATTAAGGAATCTGTTGATGCCATCAGAAAGCAAAAGAAGATTCTAAGAAAAGTACAAGTTGCCTTTGTTGTCGATGAAGAGAGAAAGCTCATAGGCCTAGTGCAGTTGGATGATATCATTCTCTCATCAATGATTGATCCCATCGCAAAGATCACCAAACCTTTGAAGCACTATATAACTCCTGAAGAAGATCAAGAAGAAGTGGCCCAAACTTTTTCTAAGTATGATTTAGCTTACCTTCCGGTTGTAGATAAAGATGGTATTCTTCTAGGCCAAATTACCTTTGATGATGTTCAAGATATTGTAGAAGAAGCCGCCAGTGAAGATATCCTGGCCTATATCGGGGTTAGCTCTGAAGAGTCTGTGGGAGATTTAGATTCTAGCCGCCTCAAAATAGCACTGGGGCGCTTTCCATGGCTCATCTTTTCTATTTGTGCTTCCCTCGTAACGGGTTATATTTTAACTTTCTTTGATGGCAATGTTAAACACGCTATCATTTTCGCTTCCTTTGTTCCTCTTATCATGAATACAACAGGTAATGTGGGGACTCAATCGGCCATGATCATCACTAGATCCTTTGCTCTGGGCTCAAATGAGTTTGGTCAATTTCGTCTTCCTCTTATGAGAGAGTTTTCAGTTGGTCTACTGATGGGGCTGATGGCCGGTATCACGACCTACCTTTTAATTCTTCTCTTTCATGGAGATATGATGATTGGGATAAGAGTGAGTGCGACCCTTGTGATTTCTATGTCCACAGCAGCTCTCTTTGGCATGCTCATTCCCATGGGCTTTAAGAAATTAGGAGTGGACCCAGCAGTTGCTTCTGGCCCACTTGTGACTTCATTCTGTGACATGCTCAGTGTTAGTCTCTACCTAGGCATTATTCTGTTCTTAGGGCGAATTCTTGTTTAAGACTCTTTAAGCGTCTTATATAAATCACCGCCAGACCAATACTCATTAAGTAGAGGCCAATGGCCAGTCCGGCCCATAGTCCCTTTGCTTCCATCCCATAAGAGTTGGCCAAGTAAATCCCAAGAGGAAGACCAATCAGCCAATTGGCAATCAGTCCAAGAACCATTGGCGCATTAGTCTCGCCAATTCCGCGCAGGATGCCCCAAAGAGCAACTTGGATGCCATCAGGAATTTGAAAGAGGGCCACATAGAATAGAAGTCCTGCGCCGTAGTTAATAATTCCTTGATCTTCAGTAGCAATGGTCATCAAAGCGCTTGGCAGAAGAAAGTAGATAAAGGCCGTAAAGAGCATAAAGCCAGTAGAGAGAATAAGAACGGCCAAAGCGTAGGAGTGAATTCTATCAGTGTCTTTCTTTCCAAAATTCTCTCCCACAAATACCGAAGCCGCTGAAGAGAGGGCCAGTGGCACCATGAAGGTGAGGCTGACAAAGTTCAGGACAATATTATGAGAGGCCGAAGCGGTAATACTCATTTTTCCAACCAGAACTGTCACCGTACTAAAGACCAGAACTTCCATGGCGGTGGCCAGACCTATGGGAGCTCCCAGCTTGAAGACTTCTTTAACTCTACTCAAAGTGATTTGATAACTTGGGCGGCGAATAAAGTGAGTGTAGATGGCAAGAACGGCGGCCATTCCCAGACGATTTAAAACGGTGGCAATTGCGGCGCCCTCAATTCCCATCTCTGGAAAAGGCCCCATTCCAAACATCAGCGCAATATTGAGAAGTACATTGGTAACGTTGAAGAAGAGGATCGTTCCATTAGCAAAGAAAGTATCACCATAGGCCTGAAGATATTCTTTATAGACTTGGAAGAAGAGCAGAAAGTAGAGGCTAATGGCGGTGATTTGAATATAGGATTTTATAGGCGCAATTAAATTTTCTAAAAGGCTTAGATAACCCAGGCCGTACTGAGCAAAGAGCATGAGAGCGATAAAGAGGAAAGTTCCCGTGGCCAAACTGATAAGAAGGGAGCTGCCTAGCATATCTTCTTCTTTTAGGCCCTCACCTTTGAGACGGGCCGTAATAGGTCCAACCGCGAAAGTTACGCCAAGGCCTGCTATGAGAAAGGGGGAAATGATGGCAACGGCAATCCCTAAAGCTGAGAGGACTTCGTTAGAGTAGCGTGAGGCCACCAAAATATCGCCTACCCCAAAGAGCATCTGGCCCACTTGGCCAGCAATCAAAGGGAGGGAAAAGACAAAGACTTCTTTTAAGGGGAGTTTTTTCATCCCTTGTTTTGCGTTCTTTTGGACTCTTTGACAATGAGACCGGGAAATTTTTCTTCAGAATTTCGCCCCGCTCAAGAGAATCTCTCTAGCCTTTTAAGGCCTTCTTATACATCTCTAGAGCTTCATTGCGCTTGTGCTTATAATCAACCACTGGAAAGGGATAATCCACCCCAAGGGTGCACTGAGCTTCAGACTGCTCAATCATATCTGCCTTACTGGGATCGTGAATCTTCTTGCCTGTGAAACCGGCCAGTTCAGGGCACCACCTTTTAATGAATACTCCTTCCTTATCAAACTTTTCCGATTGAGAGTAGGGGTTAAAAATTCGAAAGTAGGGCTGGGCATCAGTGCCAGAAGAGGCGCTCCACTGCCACCCTCCATTATTGGCCGCTAGATCAAAGTCTAATAATTTCTCAGCAAAGTAAGCTTCGCCCTTTTGCCAGCTAACAAGAAGAGTCTTACATAGAAAAGAAGCGACAACCATCCGCAGCCGATTATGCATCATTCCTGTTTCATTCAAACAGCGCATGGCCGCATCAACGAGGGGGTATCCTGTTTGACCGCTCTTCCAAGCATTGAATTCTTTGGTGCCTCCGATCCATTTGATTGAATCGTAGTCCTTCTTAAAAGATCTCTTTTGCACATGGGGAAATTCGGCGAGGATCTGCTGATAGAATTCCCTCCAAATAATTTCGCTGGTCCAGATACGGTGTCCGTTAGTGGTTCCCTCCATTCCCGCTCTAAGCAAATCCCTAACAGAGATATTACCGTGCCGGATATAGGTGCTTATATTTGAGGTCTGATCCATTGCTGGAAAATTTCTCGCTTCATCATAGTTTTGAATATAATCAGCAAAGACTTTAAGCCGTTTTCTGGCCTCTTTAGTGCCGGCCGTAAGAACTGAAGGAGTACTAATAAAACCTAGCTCCTTATACCAGTCCTTGTTAGTAATAGACTTCTTATTTTCCAATTGAGCGAGGGACTTTAAATTAGGCTTGTAATCGGAAATATTCGCGCCTTGCTCGCTAAAGAGTTCATACCAGCGATTCTTATAGGGAGTAAAAACTTTATAGACGGTATCAGACTTAGTTCTAATTTCTCCTTCTTCAAAGAAGACGGAGTCCTTAAAAGTGTGAAAATCAATACCGCCATCTTTTAAGAGGGAAGCGACTTTACTATCTCTCGCTTTGGCATAGGGTTCATAATCTCTATTGGTAAAAACCTGAGAGATTTTCATCTTCTTACAAAACTTAGGAATCTCATCAATGGGATCGCCCTTGAGAATACTCAGGCTTGTCCCTTTCTTTTGCAAAGAGTTTTCTATTTCTTTTAAGGAGTCGATAATGAAATTTAGCCGCTTGTCTTTTTCAGGAAGTTTACTCAATATCGTTTCGTCAAAGACAAAGGCAAGATAGACATTCTTGGAAGTTTTACAGGCCTGGTAGAGGGCATGGTGATCATGGAGGCGCAGGTCTCGTCTCATCCAAACTAGAGTATTTTCATTCATCACACTGTCCCGGTAAATTATTTGCCTGTCTGGCCAAAAGGAGTATCACTGAAGGGCCCACGGCAAGACAAGCTCTAATTTATCATTTAATATCTGCTTTGAAAGAGGTCAGTTAGCTATTTATGCTCTGTCTAAGAATATACCGCTACTGGAGAGGAACTCAAGCAGCACGCCTAAAGGCGCGTAGCTTGAACCTTAGTACCATTCGGGTATACAAGTCTTTAGGTGAGTTTTCAATACTTGAAAACTCAAACGGTATGACTATATACCGATACTGGAGAGGAACTCAAACAGTAGGACTATATCAGGAGTTTTATTTGAAAATTCAAGGCGCAAAAATACTGGTTACAGGAGCAAATAGAGGCATCGGCTTGGGCCTTGCTCAAGAACTCAATAGAAGAGGAGCGATCATCTATGCTGGAATGAGAGACCCCAGTGCCTTTGATGCTAAGTTTGATAAGCCTGACAATGTCCATCCCGTTCCGTGTGATCTAGGGAGTAAGGCCAGCATAGAGCTATTCCTTAACGATTGGGCCGATGAGAAATTTGACGCTGTAGTAAATAATGCTGGGCAGTTAACTGGCGGTCTTATTGAAGAGCAAGACCTTGACGGCATTTACTCTATGTTCCAAGTTAATTTAACTGGGCTTATTCACCTCACCCGAGGGCTTTTGCCGGGGATGATTAAAAGAGGGAGTGGAAAGATTATTAATAATGCAAGTGTCAGTGGTGTTATGCACCTTCCTTGCGCTAGCACTTATGCCGCTGCAAAAACCGGTGTTGTGGCCTTTACTAATAGTGTTAATTTAGAACTTAAGGGAACAGGGGTATCGACTCTAACCTTGCTGACTCCAGGAATTAAAACGCGGATGTTCGATGAAATTAGTAAACTCTATGGTGATAAAATGGATGTCTCCAAGCTCTCAAGCATTTCGCCGGAAGAATATGCTAAAGAAGTTGTCAGCTGCATAGAAAGAGATAAGTTCTTCTATACGCCAGGGGGAAGTGTGGGTGTTGCTCTTTGGTTAGCGAGGCACTTTCCAAGAACCTTTCAAAAATTAAGTGCACTGGGCTTCAAACGATCTTAGTCCTTTTCATTCAGGAGTAAGACGCGTGCTTACAGTGCACTCTCATTTACATTTTTTAAATAATTATAATTCTGTACAAGTTGTTTCGCCGCAATTTAATACAGTGATGAGTTTCTTACTAGCATCCACAACTTTTACTACTACCGCAGAGTCGACCATAGCAAAACCTTTTAGGTTAAAGCTTGCTTCAGAAACGGCTTTCTTTACAACAGCAGCAAGATCGATTGATTTACTCTTTAAAAATTTATCTTGATTCTTGATGTTGTAGGCAATTTCAGAAGGGATATCGATATGAGCTCTTGTAAAGTCATTAACTTGAACAAAGGCTTCTGCTGCGTAATAGCTCATGCATAATTCTGGAACGGCCGGGCTACAGAATTCATCGACTTTAGTTTTCTTTGTTAGGTTTACAAATACAGAAGCTTCTGCTTTTTCAACTGCATGCTTCCATGAAAGCTCTAGTTGACCATTTGAAAAACTAATATCTCTTGTTTTACTCATATAAAAAGCACTTGTTAAAGTACTAGAGTCTTCAACAGCTAAGCTGTCAGAGTTGATAAAGTATTCTGCACTGAAGTCAGCTTTAAGAGTTACTGCAGAAACAGAGACAATAGAAAGAGATAATAAAGTAAAAAGATAAGCCTTCATTGTAAGTCCTTACGTTGAATTAATGTTTTTTAAAAATAGGTTGGAGTCTTTAGTATGGTCTATATAGATTTTTGTCTACATTCTTTGTAAAAGATACATTTATAGTCATCCTGTTTAGTTATTACGTATTGAAAACTGACTAAAAGACTTGAATACTTGGATGGCATTAAGTTTCTAAGACTAAACTCTCAGGCAGCAAGGACTCTTCTTAAGAGAATATTCTGAGATAGGTCCATATGATCAAAGTTGACACCAAGGCCGCTGCGCTTAGGGGCTTCTCTCCATTTTCTAAGTCTTCCGGTATAAGTTTAGGGTTTTGAGTAATTGAACTGATAAAAGCTCCTGACTGAGAGATATCAACTATTTTAGCTAATAATTTTCTTCAAGGCACATGGCAATAGCGATAGAGGAAGGCCAAAGAAAATTAAATATTGGAGGTTTATCTTTCATAACGAAGCCTAGTCATTTAAAGTTTTTCAAATAAAAGAAAATGAAATAATGCTTAGCTAATGACTATGAAGAGAATGAAGAAAAAGAAGAAGTACTTGTAGTATTCGCGCATAGTTTACTCCCCTTGAAGAAGGACTCCTAATAGGCTTTAGGAAATGAGAGCAAACGTACAGCAATACTATTATAACGATGAAGCATAATTCGGTGCAATACCTCTTTTCTGTGGCCATACTAAAAAAAGTACACCAAGTTAGAAATATTTTTTTAAAGGATAGGAAATGGAATTTAAGCTCTTTATCTTCGATATGGATGGAACAATTGTTGATAGTGCTCTTGATTTTGATTTAATGAGAAAAGAGCTGGACTTCCCTGCTAATGCGCCCTTACTAGAGCATATTGAAATGCTCACTAAAAAGTTGCCACAAGAGAGGATTGATCACTTTATGGAAGTGATTGGTCAACACGAGAAAAGAGGCGCTCTTATTTCCACACCTATGCCTGGAGCGGAAGATCTCTTAAAACTATTAGACGATAGAGGAATAAGAAAAGCTGTGCTCACTAGAAATTCACAACATGTGGCCGAGCTAACATTTAAGAAAATGGGCTGGACTTTTGACAGTGTTATTTCTAGGGATTGTGTGGCCAGACCAAAGCCTGCACCAGATGGGCTCTTTCACATCTGCCAGAGCCTAGGAGTGGCAGTGGAGGAGTGCTGCTATATTGGTGATTTTTCTTTTGACTTAGATACGGCCAGGAATGCAGGGATGCCGGCCGTGCTCTATTCTCCAGAGATTAACCCTGATTTAGAGCTTAAGGCCG
>CALHBL010000407.1 GCA_937930825.1 uncultured Bacteriovoracaceae bacterium | reverse complement strand
TGCAAGAAGAAAGGAGATCGATGACTTTAAACCAGAGACTTACTACAGGATAAAGGCCAACTTCTCCTTTGCTAGTGGTGAACTTGCAGCAACTTGGTTTGATCCCATTAAAAAGAGTGAGAGCACCCATATCAAAGAAGAAGCTGATGTTAAGAAGATTTTAAAAAATTGCGAGGACCATGATGCTCTAGTTAGCAAACTAAAAAAAGAAAAGAAGAAGATGCCTCCTCCCCAGCTCTACTCTTTGACTGAGTTACAGAAAGTGGCCAACCGCCGCTATGGTTTTCCTGCCAAGAAAACTCTTGATATCGCCCAAGGCCTCTATGAAAAGCATAAGTGCCTCTCTTATCCGCGAACAGATGCCAGAGTGCTAGGCTCAAAATCTTTTTCTCAGGCAAAGAAGTTGATTGAGAACTTTAAAAGAACTCATCACAACTACTTCGAATACTTTGATCAAACGAAGCTCAGGGCAAAGAACACCCGCGTCTTCAATGATGCCAAACTTACGGATCACCACGCTCTCATTCCCTTAAAGAATGCAAAGCTCAGTGGCGACGAGGCCAAGATTTTCGAGCTTGTCCTCAAGCGCTTCATCATCGTCTTCTCCAAAGACTTTGAATTTGAAGAAACGAGAATCTTAACTTTAGTTGGCCGTGAAAATTTCAAATCAACAGGCCAGAGAATAACTTGCCTTGGCTGGAAGTCGTTAGCCGGAGGCGACAAGGAGAAGTTCCTCCCTTCTCTCAACGAGGGAGAAAGAGGAGAAATAAAGAGCATTAAGCCGGAAGAGAAGCTAACCCAGCCTCCTTCAGAGTATACCGAGGCCACTCTCCTCCAAGATATGGTCAATCCCGCGCGCTTAGTAACCGAGAGAGAATTAAAGAAAGTTTTTCGCGGCGAAGTTGGACTAGGAACTCAGGCCACCCGAGCGCAAATTATTGAAACCTTATTAAGAAGAAATTATATTTTAAGAAAAGAGAAAATGATTATCGCCTTACCTAAAGGACAAACTCTCGTCGAAAATCTTAAGAAAATGAAACTCTCCCAAGTCATAACGAACCCCGAAGAGACGGCCAAGTGGGAATTAAAGCTTGAAGCCATCTCCCAAGGTTCGGGAGATCCAAGAGCATTCATGATTGAAATTAGAAAGTTCATAGCCGATAGCACTGAAGAGTGGCGAAGCGCCTCAGGCATCACCGTCAAAAGAGTTCAGAGCACTAATAAAGGTAAAAGTGACACTTCCCAAGGAACGCCCATCGGAAAATGCCCTCTTTGCAAAAGTACTGTGCTCGATTCACCAAAGAGCTATAGCTGCGAGAGCTGGCGCGAAGGCTGTAAATTTAAAATTTGGAAAACTATTGCCAGCAAGAAAATCTCCTTGGCCCAAGCAAAGAAAATACTCACGAAAGGCAAGAGCGATTCCCTCAAAGGATTCAAATCAAAAGCAGGAAAACCCTTCAATGCCACTCTTGAGCTTAAAGATGATGGTGTAAGTTTCATCTTCGAGTAAGCTAAAAGGTGTCAGCAGAATGCTCTGCCCTTTTTATGGGCCACAATTTAGTGACTAACCCATTATTAACCTTTTCTAAATCACTGTATTTTCATAGAACGATATTATGCCCTATTCTAAGTACATCTCTTTGATCATAAACCTTTGGGAGGTTATATCAACAGTGCTTAAAGAGATCGTTTAATTCACAGTGAGGGGTTCGCTATGATTACAAATAAAGAACTTTTTAAATTACTTTCTATAGGTGAGGTAGGCCCACCTTAGGAGTTATAACTTCAAATTTTACAAAATCTAAATCGCCGGTTTACCAGCTCTTTTATGAAGCTCACCTCTTTTCATAACAACCTGACCGCTCAGAATTGTATGGGTGGGCCAAACTGTCATATTCATACCTGCAAAAGGTGTCCAACTAACTCTTGAACCCTGCTCTTCATTTGTAAAAACTTTTTTAAGATTAAGATTCACAACAGTAAAGTTTGTATCCCTTCCAATTTCAATTCCCCCTTTATTTAATCCCCATAATTCACTTGGTCTTAAGCTTGATGGTGTGAGTTTTATCTTCGAGTAAATCCTAAAAGGTGCCAGCATAGAATGCTGCTGCTATAAGACACATCGTAAGTAACTTTTACAAGGTTCAATAACTCAAATTGCCTAGAGAAAACTATATTGATAGCCATACTTTAACTTTATTATCAAAAGGATAGGCATGAAATACCCAAAATTCTTATTATTAGTGGCATCAGCTTTTCTATCACTTTCAATATTGAGTTTTGAGCCTTGGAATGGTGACAAACTATTTATTAACAAAGAATTAAGTAGACCTAACGCTTTTATAGTTAATCTTAAAGGCTTTGGCGAAGCAACACTTACAACTAAAGATGGAGTGACAGCTGCTAAGTTTAAATTCTCTTCAAATAATGAAGAGCTTGTTCTTGATATGAGAAACAACACTGATTACAAAACTAGCTTCCTTTTAGTAGATACTCTAGATTCAGGGGTCACGCAGGTTGAAGCTAAAGAAACTATCCTAGAAATGACCCTTACTGATGCTAAATATCAAACGAACTATAAAACAAAGTCTAAAATATGCTACACCGGATATGACCCTAAAACACAAAGGATGGGTCAGGATGCCTGTGAGGTTAAAGAATCAGAGCTAAGTCGCTATCCAGTTTTTGACTCAACAAACCTTAGCCAACCCCTTTTTAGGAATTTTATTGTTAACGCTGGTGATAAGCTCTCTTTACCAACAGAAGAGCTCCATCAAGACATTTATGTAACACTCAATAAAGACGGCTCCGTAGGAATGCTTGATACTGTTAGCAAGATCGATATAAAGAGCTGGAAAAATGTCGAGGGTAAGTTAATCCTAACGACTTCTAAAGGATCGACATTTGAGTACCAGAAACTTAGGGATGTGCATGGTTTGAGTCAGGTGTTACTTACAATTAATGTAAACGATGTCGTTCAAAATCAAAAAATCCTTATTGGTCAAGCTGCTAAGAACGAAGGTTTAAACCTTTCTGACTTACAGATGAATCACTTTGCAGGTGAATATATTTCAGCAACCTATACTTCAGGAGAGCCTCTTATTTATGAATTTAATAATGATGGTTTTGGTGGCTTTCAAACCCCGAATGATGATTATTCAAAGTGGGCATGGAAAGTTGAAAATGGTTTAATCATAGCAGATCGTTACTCCATACTTGATGAGGACGGTAATAGTACAGACGAGCATGAGAGTGATGAAGAGTATAAAAAGTGTATCTCAGGTGAAATAAAGTGTCACAAGTATCAAACACGCTCTTATCAAATTTTATCTAAAGATGGTAATCGCTTTATCTTAAGACGGAAATTACTATTTAATCATGCTTGGTCAAATGATGATAGTGCCGACATCAACTCTAAGAGCTCTTTATGGGTTTTCTATAAAAAGTAGTTATCCTAAAGTCAAAATTTAAAGTAATGAATGGCCTTAGCTTTCTGCTAAGGCTTTTTTCTTAGAAAGAGATGAAGCTCCACAAAGTGCTAAATTGCCGGCTTTCCCGCTTTATTAATAAGCTCTCCATGCTTCATAACAGTTTGGCCACCGACAATTGTATGGGTAGGCCATCCGGTTACTTCCATTCCGGCGAACGGTGTCCAGCCGACTTTTGATCCTTGCTCTTCATTGGTGAAGGTCTTTTTTAACCCTAGATCAACCACAGTAAAATCAGCATCTAAACCAACTTCAATTCTTCCTTTATTTAAGCCCCACAGCTCGCTTGGTCTTTCGGCCATTAATTCTATGAAGCGGCCTAAGCTTAAACGCTTATTATGAATATGATTGAGCATGAGGGGAATAATCGTCTGAACCCCTGGAAGACCTGATGGACTCTTTGGGTAGCCTTGTTTTTTTTCATCCATTGTATGAGGAGCGTGATCACTGCCCATGACATCCACTGTGCCATTTTCAATTCCGCGCCAAAGTCCTTCTAAGTGATCTTTAGTTCGAATCGGAGGATTCATTTGCGCTAAAGTATCGAGCTTGTCATAGCACTCAGGTGCAAAGAGGGTAAGGTGTTGCGGGAGAACCTCAACCGTACAATGCTCTTTATTCTTGGCGAGAAATTCCATTTCTTCTTTAGTTGAAATGTGAAGCACATGAACTTTTCGCCCGGCTTGAGAAGCAAGTTCGATTAATCTCTTCGTAGAAGAAAGGGCCGTCTCCACATTTCGCCATTCCGGATGGCCATGGGCCGTTGTAAAAGTATCGCGAATACTTTGCCTCTCAACGAGTAAATCTTCATTTTCGGAGTGGCAAGAAATCATTCCCTTCGTATTTTTAAAAACACTAAGGAGGGCTTCTTTTTCATAGAGAAGAAGGGAGCCCGTGGAGCTGCCAAGGAAAATCTTTATTCCGCAGCATCCTTCTATATCATTAGCTTTTTTAAGTTCTTCTAAATTATCCTGAGTTGCGCCCATGAAAAAAGCAAAGTTAACCCAAGAGCTTGCCTTGGCCCTCTTCACTTTTTCTTCAATAGACTGTACCGTTGTGGTTGGTGGACTGGTGTTTGGCATTTCAAAGAAAGTGCAAACCCCACCAAGAGCAGCTGCTCGCGATCCACTTTCAATATCTTCTTTATGGGTAAGCCCTGGCTCTCTAAAGTGCACTTGAGAATCAATAATACCTGGAAGCACCTGCTGACCACTGAGGTCTAAAGTTTCTAGTGCTTCACTTGAATCTAGCTCTTGCCCAATTTCCAAAATCTTGGCATCTTTAACGCCGATATCACTTGAGACTAATTTTCCGCCCCGATAAATTTCTGCGCCTTTTAAGATTAAATCAAATTTCATTGTCTTTCCTATTATTGATATAATTGTTCAAATTTTTCACTAAGTAATTTTGAATCCTCTTCTAAGACCAGCAACTTCACATAGCTTTCAATGGAGTCACACTCAATATTAATCTTATAATGAGTGGAGATGATAGACGCTCTTCCCTCTTCTTCCCACAGCCCTCGCTTAAACTCATAGAGGGGCAGCGCAGTCTCCGGGGTGTCAGGAGTAGTCATAATAGATTTCAATTCAACCCATTCATTATTGAGAAAGTAGCGAAAGTGAGCCTGACAAAAGGAAGTCCCTTCATGCTCTTTAACGCATTCACCACAAAGAGAATCCTGGCAAATAGCGCAGATACCGGCCGCATGATCTTGAGGGTGATTGACACAGTAGTGCAATTCCTCTTCTTGATAGGTCATTTGCTGTCTTTTCAGCTGTTCAATATTGTTGGCACCAGATTCAATGACCTCGGGTTTTAGTACGACTTGAGCTTCTTTATTGTCCTGACTACCTTGTTTATTCTGGTCATTAGCCTTTTGTTCACTGGCCTTTAGAGTAACTTTA
>CALHBL010000406.1 GCA_937930825.1 uncultured Bacteriovoracaceae bacterium | reverse complement strand
GACCAATTAGAAAGATTTAATGAGTTAAAGGCCTTGATTAAGCATGAAGGTCTGTTTCTCACTCGCAAGAAGCTAACCAAAAACAGAAATTTTGGCCGTGATTATGGAAAGTTATTTGTTCTAACTCACTATCAAACACAGCCAGAAGATATTTTTAATAGAGATCTCATTAAACATTTCCAGGAGGTATTACAATGACTGATCAAACCGTTGTTAAGAAGAAGGTAAAGAAGAGAAAAGCAAGCCAAGAGAACGGCAAAAAAGGTGGTGTTAAGACCAATGCAGGTAAGGCCGTTTCCAGTCAAAATGCAATCAAACATGGTGTTTTATCGAACTCTCTGAGTGAGTACGATAAGCTGAGTTCAATTGCTCTCTACAAGAAGTTGGCAATTGAGTTTGAAGTTAAAACCACTTATCAAAGGATGCTCTTAGAGCAGCTTGTTCTTTGTTATATCAAATTAGCCAGGTGTTCACGATTTGAAAGTGAGATCATGAATGAGGCTGTTTCAACAACCGATAATCCAAATCATTTAAAACTTGATTGGGGGGATGAATAGGTCACACCAGAAGATGCCAGGGCCTTAATTGGTGAGCAAACCTTTAAGAGAATGGAACTTGTTTTGACTCGGTATGAACCTCACCTAATCAATCGTTTGATGGGGCTTATAAGAGTGTTAAAGAGTTACCAAGGGGACAAAACGAAAAGTTAGGTTCGTTTCGCAAAATGACTAATTACAGAGGAGGAGCAAGTGGACGCTATCGAACTAAAGTTTAGTGATTTTCACACAGTAAGTGGTGCATCTAAAATTTTAGGTGTATGCAATGGAACTGTGAGAAAATGGGAAAGAGATGGAAAGATTAAGTCGGTAATTCATCCAATTAACGGATATCGACTTTTTAGAGAAAAGGATTTAAGGGAGTTGTTGTGCAAGTTAATAGTAGAAAAAACGCCGTAGTTTATGCTCGTGTCTCATCTAAAGAACAAGAGAAAGAAGGCTTCTCAATACCAGCTCAACTCGATTACTTGAGAAAGTATGCAAAGAGAAAGGGTATTGAAATAGTTCGTGAATTTAGAGAAGCAGAAACAGCAAAAGTTGCAGGGAGAAAAGAGTTTGAGAATATGCTCAACTTCGTGATTGAGAATAGTGATATTGATGCGATACTGGTTGAAAAAACTGACAGGCTTTATCGTAATATTAAAGATTGGACCAAAATTGATCACGAATCAATGGGAATAGAAATTCACTTTGCTAAAGAGAATACTGTTATGTCTAAAAGCTCAAGTTCAAATGATAAGCTTATGCATGGGATTAAGGTACTCATGGCAAAAAATTACAGTGATAATTTGTCCGAGGAGGTTAGAAAAGGTCACGCTGAGAAACTTAAACGTGGTATATGGCCAGGGAAAGCTCCTGTTGGTTATCTAAACAAACTTGATGACCATACCATCATTGTTGATTCTAAATTGGCCCCTGTGGTTAAAAGAGCATTTGAAATGGCCCAAACAGGTAATTATAGTCTCAGCAGATTGAAAAAAGAGCTTTATAAAATGGGTTTGAAGGGAGCACGTTCAGGAAAAGAGTTGGCTAAATCTCAAATGTCGAGAATGTTAAGCAACAAGTTTTATTATGGTGAATTTGATCGGGGTGGACAGCTTTATCAAGGAAGCCATGAAGCTATAATATCCAAGGAGCTTTTCCTAGAAGTACAAGGGGTTATGGGCTTTATACAAAAACCAACCCTTTCAAAATATGATTTTGTTTTTAGAGGTCCAATCACTTGTTCTCATTGTGGAAGCAAGGTGACTGCTGAGCAAAAGCGTAAAAAGTCAGGAAAAACTTATATCTATTACCACTGCACTAATGGAAAGAAGATTTGCAAGAACGTAACCTATATAAGAGAAGAAGATATTCAAAAGCAATATGTTGAAGCATTCTCTAAAATAAAGCTCACTAAAGATATAATTAAATCTACTAGAGATGCTCTTCTTGAGAGCCATAAGCAAGAGAAAGAGTTTCGAGAGAATGAAGTAAAGTTGCACACAGCTCGCTACTCTAAACTTGATGGATTTATCAATCAACTTTATACGGATAAGTTAGAGGGACGTATCGAACTTTCATTTTGGGAAAATAAAACTGCTGAATGTAAAACGGAGCAGGAAGAGATTGAAAAACGAATTGAAGCACTGAGACACTCAAATACGGCCTATATGTTTGAAGGTATTAAGTTAATGGAAATTGCTAATAGTGCATCCAGGTTATTTCCAATGATGGAAAAAGATGAAAAGCGTAAATTGATCAATTTGGTACTATCGAACCCTACGATTCAAGACGCAACTCTTCGATATTCTTATAAACAGCCTTTTAAAATGTTTATTGATATTGAAGAAGTTGAAAAATGGCGGGAGCGACGAGACTCGAACTCGCGACCTTCGCCGTGACAGGGCGACGTTGTAACCAACTCAACTACGCCCCCGTAGTGAGAAATCCTTATTTCAGTAGGCTGAGTATAGGGTTATGGTGTTTTTCAGTCAAGTTCTTTTCCACAGATAATTATTTTCTCTTCATATAATACGGGGAAACTTGAGTTTGCATGGCGCGAAGCGTCTTAATGGAATCTAAGCTCATCGAATTGTAGAGCTCTATGTGATTCAGTACTTGGTTGTGAAGTAAGGAGGGGGAAGTAGTGCAGTCAATTCTCCTTCTGATCTGTGTAAGTATTCGTTCATAAGTTTATAGGAATTTATTGCAGGCTATACCGATATACTCATAAGTGACAAAATTAACATAAACACTGATTTATACTCGTAATACTCAATTACGAAAAAGAGAAGAGATGATTAAGACACTAGCAAAGAAACTTCTGCCTAAAGCTGCTTGGCAGGTATTGAGATCTAAGAAAATTGATCAAATGATCAAGACTTACGAGAATGAAATACGTGAAGGCAACTACGGTGGTCACGAATTAAAAGTTTCAATTGAAGATCCACTCTCAAAAGGTTGGTATGGAAATGATTGGGGAAGGCCTAAAGAGATAGAGGAGCTGTCTCAATCTAGACTCAAACCTGGAGCGAAGGTTTTTGACTTAGGTGCTCACCAGAGTGTTGTTGCAATGATGTTAGTTAAGGAAGTTGGCCCTGAAGGGGAAGTTCTTGCGATTGAAGCAAATAAGCATAATTTTGAAGTTAGTTGCCGCAATAGAGATTTGAATAAATTAAATAACTTAAACGTTGTTCATTGTGCTGTTGGCGCAAGTGATGGCGAGATTGAGATGAGTGATGATCTCAATGGTGCTGTTAAAAATGGTGGCACAACGACTTTGAGTACCACTGTTAAAGCTCTAACAATAAATACTCTCATAGATACATACTTTACTCCAGATGTAATCTTTATGGATATTGAAGGTTTTGAGGTCTTGGCCTTACCGGCCGCAAATAAGGCACTTGAGTTGCAAGCTGATTGGTTTATAGAAGTGCATGGGCCAGACTTAATTGGACGATTTGGTGGTACTGTTGAAGAGGTATTAAATTTCTTTTCTCCAGAGAAGTATAATATTTCGATAGGTACTGATAATGTTGATTTTCATCCTTACCAAAGTGATAGTGAGCTTTTGAAAGACCGCTTTTATATGATTGCTACAAAGAAATAAGCTGCTTTTTATGAAGAAAAGGCACGATAAGATCTTATCGTGCCTTCGAATTAATTAGATATACTATTTCTTTAGAAGATCTCTAATTTCCGAAAGAAGAACTTCTTCTTTTGTCGGTTCTGCAGGAGCTGCAGGAGCTTCTTCTTCTTTCTTCTTCATACTATTGATACCTTTAACAACCATGAAGATAGCGAAGGCTATGATAATGAAATCAAAAGTAGCTTGAAGAAAAATACCATAGTTAATTGTGACGGCCGCTTGCTGATTAACCGCTTCTTTTAGAACAAACTTTAAGTCTTCAAAGCTTACTCCACCTACTAAAAGTCCGATTGGGGGTGTTACAACATGCTTAACAAATGCAGAAATAATAGTTTTAAATGCAGCGCCGATAACCATACCAACAGCTAGGTCAATAACATTACCTTTTACAGCAAATTCTTTGAATTCTTTTAACATAGACATAAGTCTCTCCCTTTATTTGAATGAAAATAGAGCTTGACTATAGTTGATTAAATTCGTTTTAGGTAGCAGTTAAAAGCAATCTCTTTAAATATTTGTAATTATCATAACTTGATGGCCCTTTTTGGGGAATTGGGCTTACCTTTAAATACGATTTATTTTTAAAGGCTAAGATACCCTGCTTCTTACCAGATGAGGTATTTTTCTTGGAAGCTTTTGGTGAGGGGGTTTGAAAAGGAAGAGAAAGCTTAATACCGTGAGGCTTTGGTAAAGTTAGAACCTCCTTTCCACATCCCCGCCTCCTTAAGAGGTACAAATCTCATTGTAGAAAATTCAAAATGAAAAGGCTTCTTGGTCCTTTCGACCATTGCCATCTTGTGGTCACGACCGTCTTTGAAGGGAACTCTTCCATTTACCATATCTTGCATTTCCTTTTCATTCTTCCAAATACTAAAGGTGCAGAAAGTATTAAAAGGCCTAAAGGCAGCATAGGCTAAATTTTTTCCACTATGACTTTTGACTTGGGCCTCTACTGGTTTTCCCCATTTTGTAAACCTTAAGGTTTGCGATAATTTAAGTCTTGCAAGGGTGACCGCTACAACTGGCCCATCAGGTTCCTTAATGTGAGTTGAAATTTGGGCAGAGTCTATTTCTCTTATGCTGCCCCATTTTCTATATTTTTTCATTTGAATGTGCCAACCATTTTCAGAAAATACCTTATTAGTTTCTTGGCGTAGAAATTGATTAAGTTCATTTTCATCACTCCACCACATGAAAAGACCAATAGACTTTAAGTTAAACCTTTTTAAGAATAAAATAGGCTCGCCTAGGTTCATTAAAAAAAAAGATTCTGAATGTTTAAGACCTGTTATATTCTTCTTATGGAGTGGCGAAATGAGATGCTTTAGCATTGAAAAAAAAGACATATTTACTAAGTGGAAGGTGAATATCTCGTTATTTCTTTTTAAATTATCTGTATTTCTCATGCTGCATTATACAGTCATGCTGTAAGAATTTTCAAGTATTGAAAACTCACTAAAAGGTTTGTATGGCCGGATGGTATTAAGTTTCCAGCATTGATGTTTAATATGCCATTTACAGTTTAAGGAATATTTATGGAGAGTGAATTAATTTATCTTTATTCAGCATTAATTGGCTCTATGGTTTTAGCGCCCATCTTGACTGGAAATTTCTTTTTAAAAAGATCAAGTCTTTATAGATATGCACACTCTTTTTCACTACTAACTGTCTTGATTGGTATTTTCTATGACTTAAATTTTCTCTTGATTATTTGGCCTATTTTTAATTTTTTAGGGGTATTTCTGCATTTAAAAGGTGAAATAAGAAATTTAAAATCGCTTCAAACAATTGCGACCTTTATTCCTTTCATCTTCAGCTTAATAGGCTCTGCCTGGCTTGTAGCAGGAGCAAATGATTTATTTCTACTGGGTTATAATAAGCATTGGAGTTTCTATGCATCTCTTCATAGTCACTTCTTAGGATGGATATATTTAGGTTGCTTAGCTTACTTATCAAAAGTGAAAACTTCTCAAGAGAGTTATTATACTTTCGGGTGTTACTTATCTTTTATTCTTTTTTTAATGGTTGCTCTGGGAATAGATGGAATTCCTTATATTAAAGGTGCAGGTGTAATTGGATTATCGGCCCTTGTTCCTTTTTTCATACTATTACACTTCTTAAGTACAAGCTGTAAATTATCCAAAGTGCTTTCATTTCTAAGCTTATCAGCAGTGGTCTATTCAATGTTCCTTGCACTTCAGAATGAATTTTGGGCAGTTACCCCTGAGTATTTTTTAGGAGTGAGGAGTATGGTATCCATCCATGGAATGCTTAATGGATTTATAGTAATACCACTATTCTACTTTGCTATTCGCTTAGATGGGTCAGTTAAGAAATGAGTCACTTAACAGGAGAGAAGGGCGCTAGTGTTTAAGAGAAGTGTATTCAAGATAATTTGTAGAGATAAAACTAACGAGGCCCAAAGACCTCGTTAGTAAATATTTTAAGCGTATTAGATATTACTTAAGTTTATTAACCATATCGTCGGCAATTTTCTTTGCCGCATCTCTTCCACCTAAGCCAAAGGCGAGAGCGAAAGCAATAGCAGCAGCTCCGATAGTGAAACCGAATGCCATATTGACAATATTGTCAGCTAAGCCCATCGATCTAAGTCCCATCGCTAAAACAAGTCCTAGAATTGACGCTCTTGCGATACTCGCAATGACAAGGCTACCTGAAGCGGCGAGCTTATTATAAGCAATAGCTCCAATTGCATTGCCTATGAGAAGAATAACAGAACCGACTAGAATTCCACCACCAAACTCAAGGACCTTAAGAAAGATACTTGAAACGATGTCTATGCCTAAAGTTTCAACTGCAGCAGTACTTGCAGTAAGCATAGAGAAGAACATAATGATATTGCTGATAAGGATAGTTGGTGTTAATGATCCTTTAAATGCAGAACTAAGACCTAGCTTCTCTGGCAAGAGGTCTACATTCATACTTTGAAGAAGGCCCTTAAGGATATAAATAACAAACTTTGTAACGAAGTAAGTGACAAGAAGAATGATAGCGGCACCAATGATATTAGGAACTGCAGTTAAGAGCTTGTTGATCATTTGAGAAGCAGGAAGTGTGATTGCAGGAATATCAAGTACTCCAAGCGCTGCAACAATTATAGGAAGAAGAATCGCGATAAGAACGAAAGTACTACCAAATTTTGCTATCTTAAATTCCGAATGTCCTGTTTTCTCAACAAGCTTAGTATCAAACTTAGTTAGAGCTAATCCAACAAATTCAGAAACGATTTTTGCGATGATCCAACCAGCATAAGTGACAACACCAGCTCCTATGATTCTTGGAACAGCTTTGAGGAAGTGATTGACGAGATTTTCAAGAGGCTCGAGGACACTTGTAAGTCCAAAGTGTTGAAGAACTGCTATGAGCACAAATATAGTTAAAACTGCTTTGATGAGTGAAACTAGTGGCCTTGCAAGGTTGTTCTTGCTGAGAAAATTGGACTTGGTTAAAAGTTTGTTAAAGACATTAGAAACGACTTTTACCAGAAAAAGGCCAATTAATAATATGGCCAAGCCTAAAACGGCATGGCCTAAAGCGTTTGATGCGACTGGTCCAAGTGCTTCTTGGACTCTTGTAATAATAGACATGAAGCCTCCCTAAGGTGTGTGAAGAAATGGTTCTATCTATCGCCCATGAAAGTGTAAAATGACAGGGGCTAAAGAAAGTTTCCATTTAATATATTGATAAATCAAAATAATCTTTTTAAAATATATTTATACTCGACCACTAAGTGCTGAATTGTCATCATGCGTGCCATATTGACATTCAACTGTGCCTAAATGAACCCTAGTACCGTAGTAAAAACTAAAAATAAAAGAATAATAACGTTTAACTCAGCTGTTCTTAGCATTAGAGTCTCTCCGCATTATTTTTCAAGTACTGGTAGTTGATATATATATGTGCATCAAACTCATAGTCAAGCTGGTTGTCCTCAAAGAGTGAGGAGTCGATAGAAAGCTCAGTAAGAATCTCAGAAAGAATCAAGAATTCTATCATGTTCTTCATAGGTGCAGCTTCTTTTTTAACTAGTTTTTGCATAGCGTAGCTCCTCATTGGTTTGTCTTATACTATTTTAAATAAGCAAATAACGTGCCAAATTTGGTCGGGAATAGGCTTGCTGCGGGGCGTCTGTGGCTTGCTTTGAAAGATTATTAAACTAGTGAAAAGAATGATTCTTCTCGATTAAAGAAAAGTTTATTCCGCTGCTTTCAATAAGGTTAACAAGTTGCTGGTCTAATATTAGGCCCTCTCCATTTAGGCTTGCCTTCTCTTTTATCTTTTCATTGGGTACACCTAACTCATTTAAATAGGCCCTTATTATACTATTTCTACTAGAAAGAACTCTTGCTTTGCCCTGTGCTGTGCCCAAGGGATTAGAGATACTTGTAATATTAAAATACGCTGTTCCTTTTAACTTTGATTTAACAAATTTCTTTAAGTCTTCTTTTGCTTTTAGATTTAGGTCTTTTTGTCCGTTAGCAAAGTAAAGAATGGTCGAAAATAAAGAAGGGTTAATTAAAACTTCATGATGAATTTCGGATTGGGGAAAGTGGAGATTTGCTTTATCCTGAATAAGGCCCTTAGTTTGAAGAGAGTCTACAACTCCGTTGATGAATAGCTTCTTTTTAGCTGTGATTTTTAAAGTAACACCCTTAATTTCTCTAACTTGAGTTATAAAGTTTCTTAAGCGGTTGTTAATTTCTAGAGTTTTATCTCGATTGACCTTCAAATTATAATATTCAAGATTTTCTATATTATGATCTTTTAAAAATTGAATAAGCTTACTCTTCTCTTGGTTAGAGCTCACACTTCCTTCTAAACTGAAGCCTTTCATAAAGCGCAAGTGAAATTTTAAAGGCAAGTGCCTATAAACTAGATGAGTAGTTAGAATATCTGAAACTTTCTTTTTTTGAGTATAGTAATAATAGCCCAGTACAACTAGTAAAATGAAAATTACAGGTATTATAAACTTTAAAATACTGAATTTCTTCTGTTTTTCTTCTTCAACGGTATGGTTTTCAACGAGTTCTTTTAGAGAACTGCTTAATGTTTGAGGTATAGAGGAGCTATTCCCATTGTAGCTTTCTAGAAACTCGCTATGCTCTTTAATTATATTAGAAAAGACCAATCTTAGGTTTTTGAGGAGTTTACTTGAAATATCTCCTTTTACTAAGATTGTCATAATAATAGAGCCAGCTGATTCTATAAGTACTTTATTTTCACCATATTCTATTTGGTCTAGATTTCCGGCTTCAGTTTCATCAATACAGTCCCTTCCAAAGCTTTGAAGCGCAATAAGTAGCCCTGCAAATAAATCTGGATTCAGTGCTTGAAAATCTGAATCGAAGTAATTGTCGACAATGATTCCAGATCCCTTCTCAATCATTAAAACACCATTGATTCTGACCTTTTGTGCTTCCATAAAAATGAGTTCTTCTTCACTAACTCCTTTGATTTTGGCTTTTAAGGATCTTGTGATTCTTTGATAGGGGAGTTGTTTTTCTATTTTTGTGTTAATAGTATCCATGAAGTCCTTTAGGGCTTCAGTTACATACTTGCTAACAATCGATCCAATTACAGGATAGAGGGCATTGATAATAGTATCTGGTTTCTTCTTGATATGAGACGATAAAGAATTTGGAATAAGTTCCGAAACGACTTCTCTAATTTGGCTTTTTGGGTCTTCCTTGGCCTGCTTTATTTCTTTATTTAATACCTCTTTAATACGTATATCTGATAATAGCTCTTCTTCAATATTTTTAACTTTCTCTTGGATATTTAATATATCTCTTTGTTCACTCTCATTAAGAATATTTCTTAGCTCAATAAGCTTCTCAGATGAACGATCGGTTTCAGACATAAAGTTCTCGTTAATTGAAGGTTTCGTTGTTCTTGCCTTTTTCTTCTACTTGAGAAACTAGTTTTTGGCCCATATCTATCAGCATGGCAGAAAGTGTGTCCTTTGAAACATGGGTCTTATTGATATTGCTCAAGGCTAAAGAGTGATTTTGTTCCATCCTCTTGAGGGTTTCTAATGTTGTTTCCTTAAATAAAGACAAGTCTTTCTTAAGCTGATTCGCTTGGGTATTAGCTTCTTTTTGAAGCTCTTTAATATCATTAGTTAGTTTTAAATTATAAGTTTTTATAGATTCTGTCAGGAGCAGCTTAGTTGCAGCTAAGCCCTCTTCTGATTTACTTGTATTTAAATCTAAGGAGGCTTGCAGCTCTTTTATGCGATTTGAAAGCTTGTTTTCAGCATTCTCTCTTTTGGTTTGCTGTTGCTCTTGATGTTTCTTAGTTTGTTTCTCAAATTGATCGATTTTCTTTTCAATAGTAAGCACCTCTTCACCAAAGAGAAGCTCTTTTACTTTTGACATTGCGTCGCTTTTTGGATTCATCTAAATCTCCTGCTTTGTAATGTTTAGAGGGAAGTTGCAAGTAATTGAGCTTCCTTTTTCTGTACTAGTTTTGATCTTCATATTGCCACCATGGTACTCCATAATTTTCTTACAAATTGTTAGATTAGATCCATTCCCACTTGAGTGTAGTCTTCTATTGCCTTGAAAGAAGAAAGGCATTTCCAATAAGTTAAACTTTGCAGGAAAACCAACACCGTTATCTGTGATACAAATTTGAAATTCAGTTTGGGTCATATTACTGGTGACTTTGACAGTCGGCGTGTCAGATGAGTTAAAAGTAATAGCATTAGAAACTAATTCTTTTAAGAGCTTGGCCATCATTTTAGTACTAACTGTAAAGCTACCAAGGGCTTTGGTCTTAACTATTTGGGCACTCTTACTCTTTATTTCATCAGCGAGATCATCTTCGATAACTTTTTGAAAGATATCATCTATGGATGTGTTTAAAGGATTATGAATTTCTTCTATCAGATGAAAGTCAGACATAAGCTGAATTTTAGATTTTAAAACATTACAGGTCTTTTGGATGAAGCCTGTATAAGTACTCAGGTCTGAGTCAGAGTCTTGCTCGGTCTCTTCAATAATAAGTTCATTCAGATTTGTTATATTATGCATAACCGATGATAAGTCATGGTTGAGTTTCTTAAATATTTCCTTTCTTTCTTTAGGAGAGTAAGTGCTCATTGGAGACTACTTTTGTTCACATCATCGAGCTTTCGATAAAGGGTTCTAAGTCCAATATTCAACTCTTTGGCAGTCTTACTCTTATTATTACCATTAATTTCAAGGACTCTATTTAGGTACATAATTTCAACTTCCTGCAAGGTTAAATGCAAAGGAAGTTGGATATAACCCTCTAGCGGGGGGATTTGATGAGTTCCATTATTCTTAACGTCTTCAACTTCTTCGTTAGAGTGTTTAGAATATTTAGAACTTTCAGAATTCGTTATCAAAGGGTCAAAGAATAGAGTTATATTGCCCCCAGAGTCACTCATTAGAGCAGAACGTTCGAATACATTCTTCATCTCCCTGATATTACCAGGCCATGAATGATTTAGTATTTGTTCTTTCGCCTCAGTTGAGAGCGTTAACTTTGTAAGACCATGCTTATTAGAGATCTCTGAGAGTAGAAAATGAGACATTTTGATAAGGTCATCTCTTCGGCTTCTTAAGGGCGGAATTCTTATATTGATAGTATTTAAACGATAGAGTAAATCCTCTCTAAAGATACCTTCATTAACCATTTCTCTTAATACACAGTGGGTTGCAGATAGAACGCGAACATCGACTGACAGCTCTTGACCACCACCAACTCTTCTAATTTTTCTTTCCTGTAGAAAACGAAGAATTTTTGTCTGTAGCTTTAAATCAAGGTCGCCAATTTCATCAAGGAAGAGAGTCCCTCCTTGAGCTTGTTCAATTAAGCCGATTTTCTTAGAATGCGCGCCAGTGAAAGAGCCTTTTTCATGCCCAAAGAGTTCTGACTCCAGTAGGTCAACAGGAATTGCCGTTGAGTTAACAGCTATGAATTTACCGGATCTGTTGCTCTTTTCATGAATGAGTTTTGCAAAAACTTCTTTACCAACTCCTGTTTCCCCTTGAATAAGAATACTGGCGTTAGTCATTGCCACTTTATCGATGATATTAAGTACTTCTTTGAGGCTATTTGAACTGCTTAGGAAGAACTTCTTTTCTATACTTGTTTTGACCTTAGGCTTTTCTTTTTGGAAATGAAGCCATTTGTGAACAATCATATTGAAGTGCTTTGGATTCTCAAATGGCTTTGCTATATAATCGACTGCTCCTAGCTCCAGGGCCACGAGAGCTTCATCGTTTCCACAGAATGAAGTCATAAGTAGAATTTGGGCCATTGGATCTTTGGCCTTGATTCGTTTTACAACTTCTAGCCCTGAGATCTCAGGCATTCTGACATCAGAAATAATTAAATCAAAAGACTTGGATATTAAAGAATCGGAGTTTTTTTGCTCAAAGTCATAGAATGAGGTGTAGGTCTGTACAAGATGCCCATGATTAACAAGGATTTTCTTGCAGATATAAAGCGCTGCTTCATCATCATCAATAATCGCTAGCCTCTTCACAGCTTTTAACTCCTAATCTCAGTAATATAAACTTTTTTTGGCCTTACTTTTAGAGGATAATGGTATAATCGTGTCAAAATAGCAAGATTTCAATGTTTTTTATAGAGTCTTTTTCGTCATATTGACAAGGTTACTGATGGTTTGTACATTGAGTCGTGTCTATAAATACCGGTTCCATCATTAAAAAGAAAATCTGCCTCCTTGGTGATGAGGGGGTTGGGAAAACTAGTCTTTCCAACCGTTTTGGAAATGATTCTTTCTCCGAAGAGTATAAAAGTACCCTTGGAGTGAAACTCTTTAATAAGAATATTGAGTATAACGGTAGTAGCGTTAATTTTATCGTTTGGGACTTGAGGGGTGGACTTGAGTTTTATAAACAGAATAAGTATTACTACAACGGTGAATTCGCCCATATCGTAATGGGTGATATTACGAATCCAGATTCTATAAGTAATATTCCTTTATACTATGGTGAGAGTAGAGAAAATTATCTAAGTTCAAAGGTTTTCTTATCAATATCTAAAATTGATTTGCCCGAGTATGATCTCTTTGAAGAAGACTTATCTAAAGTAGAGTCTTCTTGTTCTTTTGAGGAGACCTTTAAAACTTCCTCTAAAACAGGTCAGGGAGTTAATGAAATGTTTAATAGACTTGCACAGCTCGTGATTGGGGAGTAGTCATATGCTAAAAGCTTTAATTATTGAAGACAACGAAGTCGATAGGCAGCTGTACTCCCTTGCCTTTGAAAAGATTAAAAAGACTAAGGGAATCGAAGTTTCTCTAAGCTTTATAACTAGCTTTGATGATTTTGAAGAGCAAATAAAATCAACTATTTCTCCTGAGTTTATTTTTACAATAGTTGATCTAAATTTAAACGGAATGAAGTCCTTTCCCTATATTAGTCAGCTAAGGAAAGAGTTTCCTGACCTCTATATCTTGGCCATGTCTAGTGCTGCCAATGAGGAGGATATCAGTAGTGCGTATGAGAGTGGGGTAAATGACTTCTATATGAAGCCTAACTCCCAAGCAAATCTCAGAGAAACATTAGTGCGGCTGATTTCTCGGGCACAGAACGAGTAAACTCCGCTTTTTTAAGATTCTGCTCGCGGTAAGCTGAAGAAGAAAGATGATCCTTGATTGGGTGTACTTTCACACCAGATTTCACCCATATGAGCATGGATAATTTTTTGACAAGTCGCCAGACCTATTCCGTAACCATTCTCGTTTGAGCTTTCACGAGCTAAGAATTTAAAAACACTTGAAGTGTCTTCTATTCCTTCTCCATTATCCTTAACTTCAAAAACAATATACTTAGAGTCTTTGGATACTGAAGTCGTAATAGATATTTTTGCACGAACTGCTGGCTTCTTATATTTGATTGCATTGGTGATAAGGTTAAAGAAGACATCTCTAATATTTTGAAAATTAGCTATAATATGGTCTTCAGAGATTGGTTTGAAGTTAATTTCTATTTCATTTCTTTCAACTTGACCAGAAAAGGGGATTAGGCTGGTATGAATTAACTTATCTAAGCTGATTTTATTTCTAGTGAAGTCTTCATTGCCGAGCTTACATAGATTCAAGATGTCAAAGATCATTCCGCTGGCGTCATGGCATACTTTTTCAATTTGGGTCAGATATTCTGATGCTTTATCTATATTATTATCTTCAAGTTCTTCCCTTGTGATTTCACAAAAAGAAGAAATTCTTCTGATTGGTCCTTGGAGGTCATGGGAAACCATATAGGCAAACTTTTTGAGATCATTATTAGATCTTAAGAGTTTCTCTTTTTCGAGCTCTTCAGGCGAATTCATTTGGTTCCTTGGGCTGTATTCATTCAAAAAATCAAGTTTAATCACTTTATAATTTATATTTTGTTTAAACAAATTATTTTAGTTTTTGATTCTTTGTTTTTTAAGTTGAAATTTACTTACTTGGGTGATGTGCATAGAGTTTCTATAGGGGTGCGTTGATGTTACTCTTACTGCTTAATGACCTCTTGGATTTTTTCTTCAATGGTTTGAGGGGAGGCATCAAATTTTGTAAGATAAGCTTTAACAAAATCATAAGTAAAGGCTTTTTCTTGATCTTCTGGACTATCAGACGAAGTGAACATCATGATTAAGGAAGATTTAAGTTCATTGTGTACTTCCCTTATCTTAGAGAAAGCATCTAAAAATTCTAATCCATTAACAATGGGCATATTAACATCTAGAAAAATGATGACCGGAGGAAAGTCTTCTGGATGTTCGGATCTATTTTTTTGATAGTTAGAAAATAGATCAAGAGCTGTTTGTCCGTTATTTGCTTCAAAGATATGGTCTACAATACTTATTTTATTTAATTTTCTCTTTAGCAGGTATCTGTCATCACTGCTGTCGTCAATGATTAAAACGGAGTATTTATTCTCACTCATTGCTTGTCCTTTAAGGGGTTAATAATTAAAGGGTATTCTGGGGCCATAACTACGAGTAGGGATGATGGTTTTTATTAGCCCTTTGTATTTTATTCTCTTTATATTTAGTTGTAAATACTTGTAAAGGCCCATGTTTGTGCTTATTACTCATTTATTTCGACGTTCTGACTACAAAAATTGCCGGTGTGATCTTAATGAATCTTATTTAAAATTTCATGTAAAATTGCTCTAAATAAATACCTAGGAGTGAGTGTGTTGAAGTCAAAGATATTGGTTTTAGCTTTTCTATTTATTGCTGCAGTTTCAGCTGAAACTAAAGTAATTGGACGAGAAGTTATGGAAAAGCAAAAAAAGCTACAATCAGTGAAGAGTGAATTTGAAATTCAAAAAATGATTCTTATTAGTAAATCTGGAGCAAAGGAAACCCGTGAGCTTCGAAGATATATTAAGGAAGTAGGGAAGGATATCAATAGAACTTTGATAGCATTCTTAGGTCCTCAAGATATTAAGGGGACAGCACTACTGACCTGGCAACATAATGACAAGAGTGATGACCAGTGGATTTACTTAGCAGCTCAAGGAAAGCTTCAGAGGATAGCCGAAGGCGGTAAGAAGAATTACTTCTTAGGTACTGATTATACTTATGAAGATCTTCAATCTGAGAAGCTCGATAGCTTTAATTATCAATTTCTTAGAAAAGAAAAATGTGGTGGGAAAATAGAAGGGAATTGCTTTGTTATAGAGTCTACTCCAATAAATAAAAAGAAGAGGAAAGAATCTGGATACGGCAAGAAGATACTATGGGTAAAAGAAGGTATCTATATAACAGTAAAGGTCGAGTACTATTCAAAACGTAAGAAGTTGATCAAAACTCAAACAACATATGATTGGAAGAATGTGAAAGGAACAGTTTGGCGCGCTCAAAAAGCCTTCATGGATAATCATAAGAATAATCATAAAACATTAATTGCTTCAGTGAAAATTGAAGTTGACAAGAAAATTGAAGATAAAACGTTCACTGAAAGATTTATCCTTAAGGGCGAACATACAAAATAGGATTTCCTTAATATGATGACTAGAATTATAAATTGGAGTCGAGATCACTCCATTACTGTACTTTTTGTGGCCTTAATTATCACTTGTGGTTTTGGCTACCTGGCCCAAAATATTCGTCTTGATGCTTCTGCAGATAGAATGATGAATGCTGATGATCCTGAAAAAGAATATTATAAGAAGGTTGTAGATACCTTTGGGTCGGATAATGTAACTGTGGTCTACATTAAAGATAAGGATATCTTTACTTATGATAAGTTAGATAAGCTCTACGAAGCGGTTAGTGCCCTTGAAGATATACCAGGAGTTACAAAAGTAAACTCATTTTTCAATACTACTAATTTCAAAGGTATTGATGGTGTCCTATCTACTAACAAATTCATAGATGAAGATATACCAGAAGAGGTGGGGGATCTTCAGCAAATTAAAATCGACGCCTTAAATAACCCCGTCGTCTTAAGAAGAATGATTTCAGAAAAAGGTAATGTAATTGCCCTTAATGTAGTCGCTTTTAATGAGACAAAAGAAGAAAGTTTTGACGTCCGTATGGCCTCAGATATTGAAAAGGCCATTGGACCGCTTAAAGAGAACTTCGAAGAGGTTTTCCAACTTGGCAAACCGATGATGAGAAAGCAGGTTACAGATTATATGATTGGTGATCAAAAGTTGCTGATACCACTTGCGG
>CALHBL010000405.1 GCA_937930825.1 uncultured Bacteriovoracaceae bacterium | reverse complement strand
CAGAAGTGAAGGCCCTGATCTAAAAGTGATCATTCCGCTTACACCAATAGATGTGATGAAGAAGAGAGTGCTTGTATAATTAGATACTTATGATATTTAGTTGATTTTTTTACTAAAGTATTGGGGCGTTTATTCCGATGAATTAGTATGAAAAACTTATGGGGATGGATATTTGCCCTGTCTTATATTGCTACTCTTTGCTTCGTTCTAGTACTTGGTCGTGCCTCTAATGATGGTAAAAGAGAAGTGGTCATTGCGAACTTTTCAAGTGCTAGAAATCCTGCCAGTAGGGAGATTTCTTCCCGCTATATACTACCTCTGTGGTAGTTTATTTTTCACTTAGACCTGAAGCCTATTTCCTGTAAAATAAAGTAGTTAAGCCAATCTATGTAAGAAATGGAGTTTTTACTTGGTCTTGTTAATTCTACTGGTTTGTCTCTCATCCTTTGGAGTTGGGGCAAGTGAGATTCAAATTAAAAGAGAAATTCTAGCACTCTGGGATTCTACGGAGACTGACAACGGCAACTATGTTGAGACTCCAACTCACATGTACCTTGAACCTATATTAAATCACTATGGGTTAAAAGTAACCTATGTTGATGTGGGTAAGGCCTTTCCTCTCAAGTTAAACTCTCAAAAGTATTTAAAAAAGTTTAGAGGAATTATTTCATGGTTTAGTAATGATAGATTAAAAGATCCTAAGTCGTATCAAGCATGGTTGGTTAAGGCCTCTCAAGCAAAAGTACCTTTTCTCTTCTTAGGTTATTTTGGCTTTCTTTTGAAAGATGAAAAGAATGAGTTTCCTAAGAGCTTTATTAATAAGGCCTTAAACAAGTTCGATATTGAATATGGCGGTTCTTTTTATAATAATCCTCTACTTTTTCAACTGAGTTATCAGGTTCCTAAAAGTTATCTAGAGTTTGAAAGGGGACTTGAAAATGAAGTAAGAGAAGTTCGAGTCATTAAAGGATTAGGAAAAAATTCAAAAGCTTGGTTGAAGATTAAAATTAGTCAAGAAGGTGAGTCTTCTTGGCCAGTGTTAGAAAATAAGAAGGCCTTCTATGTTCAAGCAGGTTATGAGTTATTCACTAATCCGCAGACTTATCAAGTTAAGTGGAGAGTAGACCCTTTCAAGATGGTTCAAAAAGTATTTGGTGCCCCTTCTTTTCCTGTCCCGGATATCACTACACTTTGCGGAAGAAGAATGCTCTACGTTCATATCGATGGAGATGGTTTTATCAATCAAAGCCGAGTTGATAATAAAAGCTTTAGTGGAGATATCGTTTTAGAAAAAATAATCAAAAAATATAAAGTCCCAACAACAGCGAGTATTATCGTTTCTGAAATTAACCCTAATTACTTAGGTAATGCTGGTTCAGTGAGGAGTATAAGATCTCTGTTTTCATTGCCGTATGTTGAACCTGCAAGTCATACCTTTTCTCATCCACTTAGTTGGGAAATGGAGCCGAGCTTAAATGAGAAAAAAATCTACCTTAGTAAAGATGAAGTAAAGAAACATAGAGGGCCAATCATTGCGTATAAAATAAAGGACTATATCTTAGATTATAATAAAGAGATCACTGGAGCTATGGAATATATCTATAGTAGCCTAACTGATCGAAGTGATGAAGAGAAGGTTGTTCTTTGGTCAGGGTCTTGTATGCCTCCGGAGAAAGCTTTGAAAATTACTGAAAAAGCAGGCTATCTAAATATGAATGGAGGAGATGGTCGTCTTGACGCCACCTATGATTCCTATGCTGGACTCTCTCCGTTAATGAGAACTGTTGGTCCCTATACTCAGGTGTATACTAGTTTTGCTAATGAAAATATTTATACAAATCTTTGGACAGGTCCATATGGTGGATTTAAAGATGTTGTTGAATCCTTTAAAAGAACAGAGTCTCCAATACGAATGAGACCCATGAATATTTACTATCATTTTTATTCAGGAGAAAGGAAGCCGAGTGTTGATGCTCTCGAGAAAATATATGATTACGCAACTTCACAAAAGATAAGTCCAGTATTTGCCAGTGATTATATTAAAATTGTTCATGGCTGGCGAGATAGTGAAATTATAAAGATGAGTGATAATCATTTTAAATTTAAAAGTTATAATAAATTACGTACGTTCAGGGTTGATGGTAGCTCTGTTTACCCTGACTATAGAAGATCAAAAAATATCATAGGGCATAATATTCATGAAGGGTCGCTCTATGTTCATTTAGGTGGTAAGGCAGAGGCTGATCTTTACTTAACGAAGAAGAAGGTTGAAGCAAACTATATTGAGTCTTGTAATGGTTTCGTCGAAAGAGTAGATCGAGATAGAATTGAAGGTTATTCCCGAGTTCCCTTTCAGGCCTCTATAGTTAAGTCTGGTCAAAAAGTTTCTATTGAAAGTAAGGTGATAGGAAAATTTTCTATTCTTAAAAAGGGAGTAACAAAGTGACTCTCTTCAATGCTTCCAGTTTGATTTCTTTCTCACTGATTATAGGTCTATTGATATATTTTACAATTCCTAATAATAGTAAAATGGGAATGTATTACTTTAATTCATATCATTACGAAACTGCATTTGAATACCTCAGTGAAGCTAATAGTTTTGAAGAAGGCGATATT
>CALHBL010000404.1 GCA_937930825.1 uncultured Bacteriovoracaceae bacterium | reverse complement strand
TTCTTTAAGAAATTTTACGCCCGAAGATTTCTGAAAATTTTCCCTCTGTACTATTTAATTCTTACTTTTGCTTTTCTTATCGTTCCTTTATTCAATCATTCTCGCTTAGATAAGTGGGCCGGAGTAGAGTCAAGTTGGTATTGGTTATTTCTCTCAAATTACTATATTGGTTTCAAAGGACGTTTCCAGCATGGGTTAGTTGACTTGTCTTGGTCACTATCTATAGAGGAGCAATTCTATCTCTTTTGGCCTTTTATTGTTTACTATTTAAACCCTAAGAATATTTTAAAAGTTTCCATCTTTGGCATTCTATTCTCTCTAATCCTAAGAATAGTAATGAAAACGAATGGGGTTTCTGACCTCGCTATTCACTTGAATACTTTTTCAAGGTTAGATGGGCTGTGCCTCGGTGCTATTCTAGCATTGGGCCATAGGGGATTAGTGAAAATACCTAAAATTAGTGAGATACCGGTCTACTTAGGCGTTATCCCACTTCTCATTCACTATATTTTAGTTATGAATACGACTCCTATTGCTACTTTTTTGAGAAGTACACTTTCCTATACATTGGTTGCTCTAACTTTTGCTTATTTTTTTATGAAAGTAATTTCTGGTGATAAGAGTTTATTCAATAATCCTGCACTCATTAAAATTGGTAAATATAGCTATGGAATATACCTAACTCATAATCCAATCGCTTCTATCTTAAGACCTTATTTTAAAAATATATTTGAAGATAGTTTTAATATTCCCTTCGTTGCTTACTTAATACAGCTTTCTTATTCGGCAACAGTCCTTGTGCTAAGTCTGTCGATATCCTTTTTTATTTTTCATAGTTTTGAAAAGCATTTTTTAAAATTAAAGAAAAATTTTGAGTATTAAGCTATGGTTGATGAAAAACTTGAGCCTAAGTCAAATTCAATCGTTATTACGATTACAATTTTTTTATTTTTTTTACAGATACTTCTTAACTTCATAGGCTCTCCTCTTGTTAAGTACATTTTTGCTGTTGCTAGTTTTACAACTTTCCTTGCCGTTTTATCTCAACCTTTCAAGAAGGTTATTTGGCTTCTCTTGATTTTTTCTGTATTTGAAGGGCAAGGAAGAATCGTCTGGGGTTATCATCCTGTTTTTAGAGTTATATTTGATTTCTTATCTCTCATTTTCATTGCTAGGGTATTTGCGAAATATAGGAAAGTTATTGATAAAAGCTATTATTCGCAGATGACAATTATATTCTTAATACTTCACTTCAGTTGGTGGTGTTTGGAACTTTTTAATCCTAATGGAGCTGGTTTTGGGCCTTCATTTATTACAGCAAAGTATTATATTTTTCCAATATTTCTCTTCCTCTCTTTTATGACTGTTGAGATCGATGTGGGAGATGTTAGTTCGCAAAAGATGATTTTTATTCTCTTTATAATTGTAATTCTCATAAATTTACTATGCTTTCATCAGCAAGATATGAAGACTACTTTAATGGCGCAAGTGAGTCCTAATTACTTAAATTTATTTGCTAAATTTAAAGAGTTTACAGGTTCTCGTTTTAGACCTTGGGGAACATCACATTCACCTGGTGGTATGTCTATTTTTAACTATCTTCTAGTACCCTTATTCTTTTTATTTGACCCTTCTTGCTTGACTAAGGTGCCATTAAAGAAGCTAGGTTTAAGTTTAATAACTTACGCCTTTATAGCAACTTCTCTAATGTCTTGCTTTCTATCACAAGTAAGGTCCGCCTTTTTCAAGATGATACTTATCTTTGGGCTTATTTACGTTGTAAGATTCTTAAGTTCTAATTTTAAATTAAAGCAAGTTTTAGTAAGCCTATTACTTTTAATTGCAGTAGGTGTCTATTCTCCGCAGCTTCTCAATCAAGAGGCTTTTAAGGGGGCGATTGGGCGCTTTAGTGAGCTTTCTGAGGATGGTGCTGTTACCTCCCAAAGAGGTGGGTTGATGGAGGTTTATGTCCACTTATTAGAGAAGGTCGACTTTCCTATGGGCTTTGGACTTGGAATGACGACTGGTTACAGCTCTGCTTTTCAGGCAAAGAGAGAGCAGAAAATGATGTTTGGAGCAAATGAAGCTGACTATTGGTCTCTAGATAATCTCTATGCTTTCTTATTCTTAGAATTAGGAATTGGAGCGGTATTCTACATTGGTATTTTACTTTCTATACTCTCTACATTGTTGATGGGGATGTTGAGATTTCTAAAAGAAAGAGACAAGCGCTCTGAAATAACAGGAATGTCCTTTGTTATCTTCTTGGCGCTTCTGGCCGGAGATTGGGGGGCGGTTTCAATACCTTTTAACCCAATTAGTTTCTCCATGTGGTTGTGGATTTCAATAGGGCTAGGAAAATTAACTTTAGGCAAAGTGAGCGAGGAGCCTGATAAAGAAGAAGCTTAAGACGGTGGATACTTATCGATGTTAGCGGTTTGGGCCTTTTAGCTTTTTGCGCGCGGTGTTGTGCATTGTTTTTTAAATTAATAAGTAAAGAAATTACGAATAAAAAGACTTCCAATTAGTAGTTTATACGAGATTTTTCTTTTGCTATGCTTGTTCAAGATTTATGAGTTTTTCTTAAGGTGTGGATATGAAGAAGAAGGTTATTTTATCAGGTTCAACTGTTACTGGAGATCTTACTCTTGGCAATTATATTGGAGCAATGAATAACTGGAAGAAATTATCAAAAGATTATAACTGCCATTACTTTCTCGCTGATCTTCATGCTCTAACGACCGCCCAAGATCCTAAAAAGCTTCAAGAGCGTATTTTTAGTTTCTTTGCGCAATACCTTGCTCTAGGTCTTGATCCTGAAGAAAATACAATCTTTGTTCAATCACATATCCATGAACATGCAGAGCTAGCTTGGATTCTTACTTGCTTGACTCCTATGGGGAATTTGAATCGCATGACGCAGTTTAAGGAGAAATCTCAGCATACGAGTAATATCAATGCAGGTCTCTTCTCTTATCCCGTACTAATGGCCGCAGATATTCTTCTTTATAGTGCGGACCTTGTCCCTGTGGGAGAGGATCAGCGCCAGCACATGGAACTCTGTCGTGACATTGTTGTCTTCTTTGAAAACCGTTATGGAGAAGGAATTTTAAAAATGCCCGAAGCTTATATCGGTAAACAAGGGGCGCGTGTTATGTCCCTACAAGACCCAAAAAAGAAAATGAGTAAGTCTGATGAAAATGAAAAGAATTTTGTCTCTATCTTAGATACTCCTAAGAAAATTGAAAAGAAAATCAAATCCGCTCAAACAGACTCAGATACTGTTGTCAGTTTTGATTCAGAAAATAAAACGGGGCTTGCAAACCTCTTAACGATTTACTCGGTACTGAGTGAAAAGCCTATTGATGACATTGTTAAAGACTATGAAGGAAGAATGTATGGCCATCTTAAGGTTGATCTTGCTGAGCTTGTAGTTGAAACACTTACTCCTATTCAAAGCGCCTATGCTGATTATATGAAGAATAAGGACTATCTAGAAGAGCTTATGAGAAAAGGTGCAGTGAAGGCCCGGGTTCGTGCTCAAGAGACACTGAAGAATGTTTACAAGGCCACCGGCTTAGTACCAAGGTCCTAGTGTTCCAACCACTAGGTTCAAAGTTGGAAGCTACTTATGATAGGGATGCGCCTGAAGAATTGTTTGGGCCCGGTAGAGCTGCTCGATAAGAGTAAGCCTTGCGAGCTTATGGGGCATAGTAAGTTTTGAGAGACTGAGCTCATTCTTAAAGCTTTTATAGAGTTCATCTCCATGGCCAGAAGCACCGCCGATGACCAATATAACAGTTCCCTTTTCAAGTAGAGTAAAGAGCCACTTTGAAAATTGTGGGCTATCTCGTTTTTCGCCTTTCTCTGTTAAGAGAATGACTTGGGCACTTGTGCCTTTTTCAATGGTCTCGATCTTCTTAATGACATTCTTAGCTTCAAGATCTAGGTTTTCTTCACATGCCTTAACTTCATGGACGAAGAAAGAAAAAGAAGTGATTCTTTTAATATAGTCTGCTTCTAGAGCTAAGTAATTCTTATCTTTATTTTTACCAACGCTAATAAGATGAATAGATTTCATTTCTAAAAGAAATCACGACCTTTGTCGTCTCCATTCTTGAGTGCGGCCTCAGCATCTTCACTAGAGAAGTAGTAACTCTGAGGAATCTCTACAGGCTTCGCCTCTGTCCATATTTCCTCAAGCCCGTAGACTTCTCTAGCAGTCTCAAGAAAGATATGAATAATAATGTCGCCACCATCAAGGAGAATCCAGTCAGAACCATTAAGCCCTTCTTTTGAAAGGAAATTGAGGTTATGGCGCTTGAGCTGCTTCAGAACTTCACTGGCCATAGAAGAAGCCTGAGTTGTATTAGTCGCAGACGCCACAATATAAAAATCAGATAGTGAGCTGGTATGACTAACATCCATAACTTTTAGATTAACACCTTTTAAGTTTCCCAGAATCCAAGTTGCGGCCATGGCCATATTCTTTGGGAACTCTAAGCTCTTATCACTTATAATTTTATCTACTTCTGCTGCTACAAATTCACTGGACATGCTCTTCTCCTAAAATTATGCAAGTCTTACTAAGAGACCTTTCAGCTCATCTAGATTTCTTTGAGAAACTCCAGAAATGGGAAGGACTTTTCTATCAAGGTGCTGCTCAAAGAATGCAGTATACTTAGAGATTTCCTCTTCAGTCATAGCATCAATTTTTGTTAAGCAAACAAGCTCTTTCTTATCTAATAAGTCTTTATTGTATTTTTCTAATTCTTGTCTAATCACTACATATTGCTCAAAAGCTTCAAATTCATCAAGGCACCAGGAAACATCAACAAGGTGTATGAAGGCCTTTGTTCTTTCTATATGCTTTAAAAACTTAATGCCTAATCCTTTACCGTCAGCCGCATCTTCAATGAGTCCTGGAATGTCGGCGATGACGATAGATTTTTGCTCGTCAAACTTTACAACCCCAAGGTTGGGCTCAAGGGTAGTGAAGGGGTAGTCCGCAATCTTAGGCTTAGCTGCAGAGAGTACAGAGATAAGAGTACTCTTTCCAGCATTGGGCATGCCTATGAGGGCAATATCAGCAATAAGCTTTAACTCAAGCTCTATCTCTAAACTGACGCCTTCTTTACCTGAAGTTGCCTTCGTTGGAGCTTGATTTACAGAGGTTTTAAAGTTGTAATTACCAAGGCCGCCGCGTCCGCCTTCGGCCAAGAGGATTTTTTGTTCGTGCTCAGTTAAGTCGGCAATGACTTCACCGGTCTCTATGAGTCTTATTATTGTGCCGATGGGAACCTTAACAATTAGGTCTTCACCATACTTGCCATGCATTCTGCGGCCAGCACCCTGAGTTCCATTTTCCGCGCCATAGAACTTCTTGCCACGAAAGTTAACGAGGGTATTGAGGCCTCGGTCAGCTTCGAAGAAAATTGAGCCGCCGTCACCGCCGTCACCACCATCAGGGCCACCTTCAGGAACACATTTCTCCCTACGGAAGCTGATGCAGCCATGACCGCCGTTGCCCGATTGAATAGTAATTTTAACTTCGTCTATAAATCTCATAGAGAGACATCCTACTTTGATTCTTCAAGCTCACTCTTTCTACGAGTACATACTTCTGAAGGAGAGCTTGTCATGTAGCGGTATCATTCACAAAACAATAAAAAAAGGGAATTCATACGAATTCCCCTTCGATAAAAAAATTTCACTCTATAAGTTTAGGCAGGAACTACAGAAACCATTTTAGTACTCTTGTTGAACCATGAAAATTTCACTTTACCTTCAACTTTAGAGAAGATTGTGAAGTCTTTACCCATTCCAACACCGAGTCCTGGGTGAAACTTAGTTCCACACTGACGAAGGATGATGTTACCTGGTGAGGCAACTTGTCCGCCGAATAGTTTTACTCCGCGCATTTTTGGGTTTGAATCTCTACCGTTACTGGTTGAACCACCGGCTTTCTTGTGTGCCATTATATGCTCCTAATTACTAAATTAAATTATAAGTATTTCTTAGCGTTCTTAGAGTCAGACTCAATCTTCGCTGTATTTCCCTGTCCATCTTGAATCTCAGTAATGAGAAGAGATGTGTAGTGCTGACGGTGACCATTTTTTCTACGGTAAGCACCTGGCTTTCTTTTGAAAATAATAATTTTTCTAGCTCTGTCATGTCTCAGGACTTTTGCAACAACTTTTGCACCACCGATTACTGGTGTTCCAACGATTGCATTTTCACCACCAACGAATAGAACTTGGTCTAATTCGATAGTCTTTCCTTCTTCATCTGTAAGCTTTTGCACGTCGAGAACATCTCCAGCTTGAACACGGTACTGATGACCACTTATTTCTACAACTCCGTACATAGTTTCTCCTTATGTGTGACAAAGTGAGGAGGCCCCCTTGTTAATGCGGTGACTCTTAACCCTCATATTTAGTCTATAGATCGAAGATTTTTAGTTGATTTTGGGCCCTTTGTCAATGGTTTCGTCATTTCCCATGGTGGGGGTTCCACAGGCAATTTAGTAGCATTGGCCATTTTTTCAGCCAGATAAGTAAACTTTTTTTATCAAGTGTCGAAGAAGAGGCTGTAATAGGGCCATTGAGCGCTCTATTGAGTTAGGAGGGAGTGACCATGGAAGAAGTTAAATCACTATATTTTCAATATAATAGGGAGTCTGGGCACCCCGTATATCTAGCAGTGGAAGGAGAGGGTTTTTCTGAGAAGTTATTTGAGCTCCTGACTCAGCTTTCATTTGAAGAAATTAAGGGATCTGAAGTTGATTCCATGTATAAGGCACTCTCTGAAAATAGTGGGGCCAAGCAGCTTCGCATCAAGAAAGCCGGCCATAGGGCACTATCCCAGATCGTTGCCGCGACAACTACGGAGCGCTACGGCCTGGAGTCAATTCTTCCTAAGAGTGGTTATAAAGTTTATCGTTATAAAGGCCATGCGCTCATCGTTTATTCTTATGCAGCAAGTGCTTGGGAGTGTGGCGTGAGCGATAAGTTTTGCCAGGAGGACTCAGACCTCTTTGCTGCGCGGACTATTCTCAACCGCTTTATTTCTTGGAGTCTTGCCTCTTTGGGGGTTGTGGGGTTTTGGGGAGCTTTTGCCCAAGAGGGAGCAAGCGTTCTTAAGCAAAGAGATTCGGATGGGGAAGCCTTCTTCATTGATGTCCCCAATAAGAAAGTTCTCAGTCCAGATGGGGTGGTTGATCTTCCAGTTGGACTTAAGCTGCTACGAATAGATCACAGGTTAAAAGGACGAAATATCAGAATGAGTAGGGATGAGCTCCTAAGCTTTCTCTCCATTCATACCAGTTACTTTGACCCTGGAGGCAATAGTTTGATCGTTAGGCAACTCCTATCGGCTTTGCCGCGCCTTTGTGAGGGTATTATTCAGTCTGCTGATTCTTCGGCTAATTCTTCTTCTGATAAAAGTGAGCTTAGCCCTTAGTCTTGCCATCAACTGTTCAGAGTGAAATCATGAACAGATGGTAGTTAACTTTGATCCGAATATTTTTACCCTTGGTCCTCTCGCAATCCGTTGGTACGGAATGATGTATGTTATAGGGTTTGTTCTCTCTAATTTTCTCTTAAAGAAATTGATTGATAGAGGTTTCTTTAAAGTAGAAAAAGAAAAACTAGACTCTCTAACGACAACTATGTTTCTTTGCATGTTCTTAGGAGCTAGGCTCTTCTATGTCTTTATTTATAATTGGGACTATTACCAATATCATCTTGGTGAACTCCTCTCCGTGTGGAAGGGGGGTCTTAGTTTTCATGGGGCACTCGCTGGGCTTCTTGTGGGCGGTTTAATTTTCGCAAAAAAGAACGGGATTTCTTGGGCGCAGGTGATGGATAATGTCGCACTGGCAGGTACGCCGCCGTTATTCTTTGGCCGTCTTGGGAACTTTATTAATGGTGAACTCTATGGGCGAGTGACTGACTCACCCCTTGGAATGATCTTTCCTTCTGGTGGACCCTATCCTCGTCATCCTAGTCAGCTCTACGAAGGTGTTTTAGAGGGGATCGTTCTCTCGGCTATTCTTTGGTTCTTGCTTCCAAGAATTAAGCACTACGGCTATCTGGCTTCAACTTTCTTAATCGGCTATGGAGTCTTCCGCTTTATCGTTGAATACTTTAGAGAGGCGGATGCGCAGGTTGGTTACT
>CALHBL010000403.1 GCA_937930825.1 uncultured Bacteriovoracaceae bacterium | reverse complement strand
AGTGACACCTTTGGAGGTAACTCTGGCTCACCAGTAGTTAATATGAAAACAGGGATTGTTGAAGGTATCCTAACTGACGGTGACTTAGACTACACTCTGGATAAGACAAAGGGTTGCATGATGCCCTATAAGTGCCTAACTAATAAGTGCAAGGGAGAGAATGTTGTTCGGATCACAAATATTGAGTTACTGGCCCCAGAAATGGAGCCTCTCGTAGATCCGATTTTCAATCCTAGAACTCCTAGGCTTTAGAGGTCACCATCACTTTCTTAGTTAAAAGGATAATTTCGCTAAAAATAAAAAAGTAAAGTTTCATTCACTAATCCTTGAGCTTTATTTCTAGCTGATAATTTCGATAGGCCCTCCAGCAAGCATCATGATGAACCCTAAAAATTGGTCCATAAGCAGGTGGATCCTGGAGATTTTTATAGTCACAGCCTTTATAATTATTCTCTTTAAGTATATTTTCACTAAACGATATATATGATTTATTCACAGATTTTAACACTCTAATTGCAGTTTCATCAGCATCATCTTCTAGATTAAAAACTCTAACTTTTGAGGGGTCATAGGTCTCATCAATCTTCCTTACTTCAGCCTTAAACTCTGAAGAGTATGAAAAAAGGGCGTCAATTACATCTAATTGCTCATGATAAGCTTGAACCTTACTGAGAAGTAACTCGCCTTTATCTGATAGTAATTTAGAATTATCGATCACAGACTTAAAAGATTCGCCATAAACTTCCTTCATGAGATCAAGGTAGCTGATCTTTACACCTACAAAACATTTACGTAAGTATTTCTCTGTCATTTTAGAAAAATTGAGAAGATTATCTCTATCTTTGTTTGACTTGAAAGTTAGACTTAGCATTTTATTCGAAAAGTGCTTTTCGAGGACTAGCTTTCTATGAGAGATAACGAAACTGATCGCCATATCACAACTATTACTAAGCCTCTTTGTTTCCGATAAATTATTCAAAAGATAAACTAATACTTTAAATTGAGATGGAACCTTAGTGTTATAGTGAAAAGGAATATTCCCGAGTGCTTTATTTATGAAAGGACCTGCATACCAAAGTAAATTCTCTTTTTGTTTTGTAAAAAGCTCTAGCTCACTATTATGAAAAATGCTATTGGAGAATTTTACCTTAGAGGCACTTAAGTAGTATCTGGACTTAGGGAATAGTTCTCCTTTATGAAGTCCATGAAGAAGCAAGTGGCCCATTTCATGAGTCAGGATTGCCCTTAACTTATCTTTTGGCAGTTTAAGTAGAGCAGCGCTTACATCTATTAAGTAGGGAAAGAAGTCTTCTTTATAGTCTGGCCAAACAAATGCAGTGGGAGCGCTCTCATCTCGTAAAATAACATGAGGGGAAGCTGGGTTGATTTTTTTAGATGGAAAAAAGTTTATATAAGCTTCGTGAACTTCTTCAATTATCTCTTCAATGTAATCGTATTGTTGCTTGTGCTTAACCCTATCAATCAATAAGTTCTTTTTTTCAGGAAAACGCTGGCCATAATAGTCATCCGCTTTCACGCTCGATCCAAATGTCTTAAATTTGAAGACTATCTCTGAACTCGAATATGCCTTAAAGACGGTCAATATTAAAAATATAAAATAACAAACCTTCACTTTTACCTCACTATTACAGTTAAGCTAATTTTACCCCCATCACAACAACCCTATGCCCTATTTAGAAATATCTATATATCTGACTTATTTCTGATCACTAGCGTAGGTCAACTCATTTTTATTAAAGACGGGATCTTTATTAAAAAAGTTGAAAAAAAGTTGAGAAGTTAGCCTCTTCTCTTAATTTTGAGATAATTGTTTTGCAAAAAATAATTATAAACCCAAGGAAGCGCCACTATAAAATCAGCTAGATTAAATCAAAATCACCCTCGGTTTTGAAGTAATTGACTTTAAAGAGTGGATTTCTAAAGGCTGCATCGAAATCTACTTAAAAAACAAAGCCCGCAAATACCAATAAAGACCTTAATCCCAAACCTAAAAAGAAACATCAAAAGAGAAAGAAGAAAAAAGAGAGAAGATTCGAGATGAATTTGATCGCATTACAAGTCTTAAAACTTACTTTCTAGAAATTGATGAGCAGTTATAAAGAATCTACAAGTTAAAGTCGAAACTCCTTCTTTTTCTATGCTATCCTCAGCTTCCACTGCACAAAAATTTTAAGTAAAAATGACCTTCGAGAGCGAGTGATTAAGAAAAAGCATCATTACAAAACAGATCCTTAGGGGACTAAAAGCATGGGACTTGATGTTATCCTTGGCATCAACTTGTCGTAAACTAGGCTTTATTTTCTGGAACTATCTTGAAGATCGCATCTCGAAGAGAGCATCGATTCCCTATCTTGATAAGTTAGTGACCTCACTCTAGTCTCAACATGACTTTGAGCAGTTACAAGAAATACCTAATTTATCGACACTAACGATAGAAGTTTCAAAGCGCAACATGCTAACAAATTTTCAGCTTAATCTCTGTTAAATAGAAATTTATATCGTTTTTAGCGGTATCACTACTTACTAAGGAAAGAAGATGAAAGCTTTAACTGCATCAATATTATTAATTCTTATTTCAAGCACTAGCCTCTTCGCAGAAGAAGGCGCATGCTTACAAAAAGCAAGTAATGATTGTACACAGTATTCAGCAGACTCTAGCGCTATTGAAACTTTGAAATCGAACTGTGACTTTATCTCTGGGGAGTGGGTAGATTCATGCTCAGCTGAAGCATACTGTGAAGTAGATAGAGAAGGACTAAATATGTCTCTTCATAATCCGAATCATTCTGATATGATTAAGAAAGTAATTTGCCAATCAAGTGGTGGTGAACTAATCAATTAATACTTAATTAGTTTAAGCGCTCAAAATTATTTGGGCGCTTAATCAGAGTAAAAATAATGTTAAAAATCTCACAATATAAATCTTCCAACTGAATTCAAATATGAGTACCTCACAGTATGAGTGTCATTATCTATCGACTATGTCTCCATGAATTTTCAATGACTTCAACTTTTTGATATATAGTCTTCTGTTTGAATTCCTATCCAGTAGCGGCATAGAGACAACTGAGTGTAAAACAAGCTTCCCTTTCCTGTATTTTTTTCAAATCCGTGGTTTCAAATGTGGCGAGAAGGTAAAATTTGAAGGCTATTTTCTATGAACTGAAACTACAACTTGGAACTCTTATGAAGTTATCTTTACTAAGTATTTTAACAATTTCGCTATTCGCTTTTACAAGCTGTAAAGATAAACCAGTTCAAAACCAGCCTGTTACTACCCAAGTGCCTGAATCTGTCACCGTTAAGGTACCAAATCATACTGTCAATAGTAGAACCCCTAATCCATGTGATCTGAAAATTGAAGGAACAACTCTGAAAGGCTTTGAAGGTTTCTGTGGAAATAGAAAACTTGTTATTCCCAAAAGTGTCACAAATATTGATCATAGAGCATTTCGTGAAGGTCGATTAATAGAAGTAATTATCCCTGATTCCGTTACGAACATTGGCGAAGGGGCATTTGAATATAATCAATTAACTAAGGTCATTATTCCTGATTCCGTTACGAACATTAGTAATAAGGTATTTAGTCATAATCAATTAAATAGAATTCATATTCCAGGTTCAGTTACGAGCATTGGTAATGAGGCATTTAGTCATAATCAATTAAAAAGAATTACCATTCCTAATTCCGTCACAAGTATAGGTGAAGGAGCATTTAGCTGGAATCAACTAGCAAGCGTCACTATTCCTGATACGATGACTACTATTAGTAATGCAGTATTTGATAATAATCAACTAAAGAAAATCAACATTCCTGATACCGTTACAAGTATTGGTTTTGCAGCATTTTCTCATAATAAGATAACAGACATAACCATCCCGAATTCTGTTACAAGTATTGGTCAAGGCGCATTCTATGCTAATTCATTAACAGAGGTTATTATTCCTGATTCCCTTACGAGTATTAGTGACTGGGTATTTGATTCAAATCAGTTAACAAAAGTTACTATTCCTGATTCCATTAAGAGTATTGGTGACTATGCCTTTAGCGATAACAAATTAGTAGAAGTCATTATTCCTGACTCCGTTACAAGTATTGGTGATTCAGCATTCTCTACTAATGAATTAGAAGATGCCAGCATAGGTAATTCCGTTATAAGCATTGGCGATTCGGCATTTGAGGCTAATTATTTAACAAATGTTTCTATTCCAGATTCTGTTAACAGTATTGGTGATGATGCATTTCGCGATAATAAATTGGAAGATGTCAGTTTAGGTAACTCGGTTACAAGTATTGGTAGTTGGGCATTTAGCTGGAACTCTTTAACAGAGGTTACTATTCCTGATTCGCTAACTAGTATTGGTTATTCGGCATTTGATGACAACGTAAAACTCATTCGTAATTAAGCGGCAATCACCTGGGATTTGATCCTTTCTATTAGAGAAGAAGCTCAACTCTGATCCTCAAAACTAGTGTGGGTGGGATCTTTAACAAAAAAGTTGAGAAATAGATAAGAAGTTGGCCTCTTCCCTTGATTTTGAGATAATTGTTTTGCAAAAAATAATTATAAACCCAAGGAAGGGCCACCATGAGATTACCTAGATTTATATCAAAAATCA
>CALHBL010000402.1 GCA_937930825.1 uncultured Bacteriovoracaceae bacterium | reverse complement strand
CTCAGGCTCGGGTAAGGGGATTAGTTCAATCTCTGTTTCAAGCTCAGATATGGTTCTCCAAGGGGGTATTAGCCGCTACGCTATTAATGCAACCATAGCAAAGTATCTCAACCAAGTAAGACGCTGCTATGAAACGCAGCTTAAAACAAAGCCCGCTCTTCAAGGCCTAGTTGAAATGGCCTTTGAAATAAACCCTAGAGGTAAACTTAACTTCGCGAATGTTAGGAGAACAACTCTAAAAGACACAGCTACAGAAGCTTGTATTCAAAAGAAAATGTTGGGCTGGCAATTCCCCAAGCCAAAAGGTGGAGTTAAAGTTCCAGTAAAATATCCCTTTATGTTAAGACCGGTAGGTGCATAGTGAAAAACAAAGCAACGAGACTTATCCTCTCTTTATTAATTCTTACTTCTTTATTGGGTTGTGATCAAGATCCCTATCCAGTAGATGCCAATGTTGGGGGGACTCTTCGCTTAGATCCTCTGCCAGATCCAGATGAGCCAGAAGAAGTTCTACCAGAACTATCGCTAAGTGTTGAAGATGTCATTGAATATAAAGAAGGCCGCACAAGGGATTATCTTGTTAGGGTAGCCGTTGCAGAACCTGGCGAGCCTGTTGTAAAAATAGATAATCTTCCAGCTGGTGCCGAGTTTGATCCAAAGACATTTATTCTTAAGTGGACTCCTGGCTTCTTTGATGGAAATGATTCTAATGATCCCTCTATTAAAAGTCAGATTTACCCTATAACGATCTGGCTTAGAAGCACAGAGAACGAGCGAAAGGCCACAAGGAAGAAAGTTAATTTAGTTGTCTATGATGTTCCTCAGAAAATTTCCATACTAAGCTCTAAGAGGAATACTGTAGAAGAAGGCGAGGATTGGAGTTCAACTTTCACTATTGAAAATAGTGACTATCCTCAAGGTCCTTTTCGCGTCATTAGTGAAGGGATGCCTGCCAATACTGAATTGATTAAAGTTGATGAAGTAACATATAAATTTGCTTTTAAGCCTGATCACTTTCATGTGAATAGAAAAGAGGATGGGGCTCAGATCAACTACGAGGGCAAAATTATCGTTGCTAACCCGGCCAATCACCTCCAAGAACAAAAATTTGATCTCACAGTAAGAGACGTGAGAAAAAAAGTAGAGCTCGTTGTTCCTTCTGAAACAACTCAAGGCCTGGACTTAAGTTTTCAAGTTTCTGCTTTTGATCTCAATAAGGAGCTTCCCCCGATACTTGAACTTGATGGAAATGGGCCAGGTTTTGGTAAGTTTTCCTTTGAGACAGTAAGTTCAAATGATAGCTACTCAACTGTTCTGCTTGTAAAGTGGAATGATATTCCTCCGGCCCGTAACGGTGAAGCTGTTACTTTGAATTTTAAGGCCTGTGTCTTAAGTGATTCGCGAACGCGGATGAATAACTGTCAGGTTAAAACCACAAAAATAAATATTGCAGTAAGAGATAGAACGCCTCCAAGTATTGATCGAAGTGAGTGGACAGCTGGTGAATTAATCTATCTTGGTTTTAATGAAACACTCACTCGCTCTGTTGTTATTGAAGATCGCGAGGATGCTAACTTAAAGCCCGAGGTTTTGGTCTTTCCTGAAGAGATGAGAAAGTATGTAAAGTGGAATAATGGAAAACTAAAACTCAAATTTGATAAATCGGGTGTTTTTCAATTTAATTTAAGAGCTAAGAGTGATTATAATATGAGCTCTAGTGAGAGTTTTATTGTTGAAGTCTTCCCTCAAAATCGAAAGAAAATTCTCCTCTTTGCAGATTCAACAAGAGATCCTGAAGTGATTTTCTATAAGGGGACTTTTGATAATATGGATATTATGAATCCGGCGATTCAAAAGGTAAGCACCAGAAATATGAGTGATAGAGAAACTCTTGTCCTTACCACTTCAACATTGCTTGATAAAACGAATCATGCTGAGATTATGGAAGCTGTTGGAAAAATCAAGAATGTTGTCATTGCAACTCCTTTGATTGAAAGTCTTCCTGAAGAATTCAAGACCAAACTTGAGACTTATGACTTTAGTCCAATTGCTCGTTATAACCAATTACCAAATGTTCCGCCTCTTAGTGAGATGAGCTTTCAGGTAACATCACAATTTCCTGCTGCTCAAGAGAAAGTCTTCTTGAGAGGACTTGCTTCAACAGAGTCAAAGAATCCTATGATTTTTAATGGTGGGCTTGATGATCCAAATAAGAATTGTAAGGGAGTGCTTGGTCTCACCAATACTGGTAATAATCCGCTTGTGATTGGGATAGTCTGCACCAGAAGTAATGGGGGAAGAGTTGCCATACTTGGAACTGAATGGGCCGACCTACTAGTAAAAGAGGTGGATAAGACGATTCCTGTGGATTGGTTCAATACAATGCTTAATGGGCAATTTTAATTTAAGGATAGAATATGAAAAAAATACTCTTTATTGCACTATTTGCCTCAAGCTCTCTAGTATCTCATTCTATCTTCGGAGAAGAAAAATCTGCACTAGAAGGTAAACTAGATGAATTGAGAATACCGGATAATCAGGTTACTCCTGTTCTCTCTCGTGATCAGCTCTATATTGTTAACACGCGCTACTCTAGTTTAAAGAATCGGCACGAGTTAACTCTAGTAGGTTCTCATAACTTTACTGCTGATAGTCACCTCGATACTAAACATGCAGGTGCTACTTATCGTTATCATCTTAATAGTGATTGGAATTTCGGTTTGAGGTATAATCACTATACAAATAAATTAACTGGTGCCGGAAATATTCTCTTTGAGAATGAACAGCTCCTTCCTGATACAGATTACGCTCTTAACTCAAAAGAGATTTTTGCGACCTATAATACTATTTATGGAAAACTAAGATGGTCAAAGGATACAGTTGTTTACTTCGATCAATATATTTCTGTTGGTGTCGGCCAGATTGAGCTTGCTAGTGGTGGGACTAACCATGGGCTTGTAGATCTAGGCCTTGCCTTCTGGGTTGGTAAGCATGGTAGTGTTCGAGTTGGTCTAAGGAATGAATTCTTTAATCAACAGCAATTTGTTGGAGATCGATTTCGCCACAATTCCATGGGGTACTTAGAAGTAGGTTATTTATTTGGCTCTGGCGATAGAGGCTAGGCCGATAAGACTTTAAGCACGATGAGGATGATAATGAATTGGATATATATAATAGCGCTCTTATGGCTTAATAGTATTACTAGCTTTGCCAATACTTCAACCTTGATGAAGAGAAGTGGTAGTGAGCTAGACTTCTCAAGTAGTTTAAAGGTTCAGAGAAAATTAAAACTAGATGACCCTTTTTTGATTCAGCTCTATAGTCGCTGGAGGGCCCTTGGTGCTCTAAGTCCTAATCGTAATTCAGTGATGGATCTTATTTTTTCTGGTGAAAATGAAAAGGCCTTACTTTCCATTAATGCACTAGGTGCTGGAAAAACTCAAAGATTGAAGAAGCCAGCAGAGCTCTACCTCCTCTATAAGCTTGGATACTTTCAAACATTCCTTTCTGAGTGGGTTAACTATGCTGTGAACTCAGACTTTATTGGAACTGAGCTTTCCTTGGCCCTTGATCATGTTGTTGCGCCTCAAACTTCAGAAATACTCTTAAGCTCTGGCTTCTACCTTGATAAGCAAATGGATGAGAACCTCTCAAAACTCGAAAAAGTTGATTTGCGTCTCAATTATTCATTGCAGGCCTACCGCTCTTTAAGAAGAGGAGAAAAGGGCGTGAAGTGGATTGGAAAGCTGGCCCCTGATGATGAACTCAGACTTCACTTGGCCCATACTGCAATCTTGGCGTATGGAAAGAAGGGAATGCTAGGAGCTTCTGGTAAACTTATTAAGAAAGTTGTTGAGCCTTGGATGGAGGCATCAAATGACTCTAAGGAGATAGGCCTCTACTATATGACTCTAGCAAGATTACTCTATCAAGCTAAGGCCTTCGCTCAAGCTGAGCACTTCTACTTTCTTATCCCAGAGAGTTCTCGCTACTTCTTAGAGGCAAGAACTGAGGCCCTTTGGGTACAGCTTCAGCAGAGAAATTATCCAAAGGCAAAGGGTGAGCTTGCATCTTTAGAGATGAGTGTTTTCAATGATCGCTTCTACCCGGAAGTTCATCTTGTGTCAGCTATTGGCAATACAATGCTCTGCCAATTCACGGCCGCTAAGAAGGCCATTAATGGTTTCATCACCACCAATAAGCATTGGGCGAAAGTTATAGAGAAGAATATAGCAGCAGAGAATCCTCCTATTGTTGATGAGAGTTTCTTTGTAAAGAGAATGCGTAATCAGAACTCTAGCCTCAAAAAAGAGCTCGCTGCTTTTAGTAAGATTGGGATTAAGGATTATAAGAATCTTCTACAAGATAAAGTTGTGAGTGTGAGTCTTAGTTTGAAAGGTGAGGCCCATAGACAATGGACGAATAGAAGAACGATTTTAGAGTCAGCACTTTATAAAATGAAGTTCGTGCGAATAGAGCTGCTTAGTCGTATGAGGTATTTCAAAGAAGGGTTAAAGGGCGGACTAGCTGGAGTTGATACCGTTAGTACGTTCAATGCTTCCGCAGCAAATAAGAATCAAATGGAGTTCCCTAACGATGGAATGTTATGGGGTGATGAACTCTTTAAAATGAATGCAAAAGTACAGAACGAATGTGTCCAAGGAGAACTTTATGCTAAAAAGTAAGGGCTTATATCTTGCAGTATTACTTCTTTGTTTTGGTTGCGGTTCAGATGAACCAACATTTTTAAATTACGTCACTCCTGAGCCAATCCCCATTCAGGAAATTGATAATAGGGTCTACCCTCTCAAGCTCTTACAGCTAGATAAGGGGATCGATGTTCTTCTGGTTATTGATAACTCAGGGAGTATGAGCACTATACAAGATAATGTTAGAAAGAATGCAGAGCTCTTCTT
>CALHBL010000401.1 GCA_937930825.1 uncultured Bacteriovoracaceae bacterium | reverse complement strand
TACTGGGCAGAGAAGCTATATTTTTGAAACACTCCTAACAAATGGCCAGGTTGTTGAAGTTGAAACAGATGGCGCGGATGCCCCAACGGCCACCTTCAGTAATCAGTACTTTGTTGACGCTGCTGCAGGTCTTGCAAGCGCAAATAAATTTGACGGAATTTATGGGGCCAGCGGTAATGATCCGGCACTGACAAAGTATCGTTATTCTAATACTGGCGCGATTAGAATTGCCTGGAGAGATATTAACTTTCCCCTAGTTTCAAAGACTATGGATGATTTCATTACGGACGCCAATACCTTTGAGCTGACGACAAAATCGGGGTGCCCGGATTCTTCTTCTCATGATGAAACAGATCTTAGTTTAAAGAAATGCCGTCTCTTTGGTTATCGAGTCTATAGATCTAGCGATCAAGGTTTAACTTGGAAGAATTTAACTGAGTACACCACCGGTGGTTTTCAAACAGAAAATAATAGTGGTCTTATTCACCCAAAGAGTTTTAGTGAAAAACCACGTTTAAATGCGGCCGTAGAAACTTTTAATATCGGTGAATTTGTGGATTACTCTGTTTCCCATGTAACAGATACTTTGATTGAAAAGCATAGGTCAATGGCGAGAGTTTACTACTATAGAATAGTTCCTGTTTTCAATGGTCAAGAAGTTTCCTATGAAAGAGAAGAGGACAATCCTCAGCATCTTATAAGAGTAGTTCTGCCTCCAGAGAATATGGGCCTAGTCCATAGGCTTATGGCGAATCGTCAAACATGTATGGAGCTTGGAAAAAGTTACGATAAGAATATTAGAGATAATTATACATGTTCGTATAACGGTGTTGGTGCCAAGGGTAGAAGTATCCCGTGGGTTGTTGGAGATACGGTCTATGATTTCGGAGGGTCAGTATTAATGGATCGCTATGAAATGGGCTGTGATTATACTAGGGGAGATGTCCAAAATGCCCGAAGTGTTTTTACGGGGGCCAATGGTGACTTCACCGGCGTCTCTGACTCTGCCCAGAGTTTTAGAGGGTGTAAAATGAGTATTGATGCTTCCCTTGCTCAAGATGCTAATGGTCATACTGACCCTTGGGATGATCCTAAGACATTCAGAGTAGGCGACTGCTTGGGAACAAGTTACCCTGAAGCTGCTACTGGCACTTGTTCTAATGCGACTCGAGCTTATCGTTACCCTCTTATAACCCCAGGTCTCGATGGTGGTTCTTATCTAGATGATTGTACGGATCCACTATTAAATAGTGTCAGCTTTACTGATCCTTATCAAGCAAAGAATAGTCTCTTCTATCAAAAAGTGGCGCAGTCTGAATTCTTAGGGGTGTTCTATCATATGGACGCAGGACCGAACGGAAGTTATTTATCAAGCTTAGGTGACACAAACTTAAGAGGCTCTGGAGCAGATTCCGCCGCTCATGCAAATACTTTAAAAATTCAAAATAATAGAAATTCTAGATGTATGATTAATATCCCTGTTAGGGACAACACTGATGGAGATAGGCTAAAACCTCGATGGATTGCATCTAATCAACTCAATGGATTATCCCACGCCAATGCGGCCTTAGATTCATTGGTCAATCCAATGGATATTCTTAAAACAACCGTTGGGGAGTTGATTGGTTACTCAAATACATTCTTTGACACTTCAAGAAATGCTCTACCTACTGTAACCATTTCTCCTTATCGGCGTTACACTAGTAATACACCCATAGGTGCTATTATCTCATCTAATAATGCTAAACTCCCTCCTTTAGATGGAATCAACCAGCGTGACGCTCAAACTATTTGTGAATCTTATGAAGTAGATGTTGGTATTTTCAGTGATGGAGTTTTTACAGCTGTAGAACCAACCCATTATAAGAGATTAACAAGACGAACAGAGAGTATCGCGGCCAGTGCCTACCCTAAGCACTTTAGCGAAGCAGATGTATTAGACTTGGAAGATGGAAGCTACTCCCATGTACCTCCTGTAGGTTCTGGGGGAGTCACAACTAATCCTTCTTGTAATGTCTACTCGCGAAATGTCGTGGGGGGGGCCATTGCGGATAATTCTTATAAAGGTAATTCGCCTATAGGAAATCGACTTACGACTAGGAGATATAATGCCGTAACTCCTATTCGCTCCGCTTACCTTACTGGTTCTAGCTTCAATGAGAGTTCAGGAACAAATGATAGTAGTGAGTTTTGCATAAGCCGCTATGGAATGCAGGACCTCGTAGGTAATACCTCAGAATATGGCTCTGAAAACTTCTTCTGTGATTTTAGTAGTGGAGAGACTCAGTATTATGGAATTGATGGTTCTACAAATGATTCAATCACTAGGGCCGAGCTGACGGCCGGTCAGACTCCAGATGGAATTACTGACGGTGCTTATGACTCTTCTACCATAACTGCATGGGTTGAGAGTAGCCCCAATACTGGACGTTGCTCGTTAATTGAAAGTGGAAATGGGGCCAGAGATGCGATTCCAAGTTTTGAAGTTCAAAGTGGTGGAGTGATGATTCCTCTGTTTGATCTCTTTGGGAATATTAGCACAGACCTTATTCAGATACCCCTTGTTGACTATAATAAAGGTGATGCCAATAATATTACAGATTGGAGAAATGGTGATGGGTTTTACTTAGATTCTGGCCAAGGATCTCTTGCTCCACCCCTTTCTAGAAATGATACTATGGCGCTTTCATTCAATGGGACCACTGTCGATGGCCGTGCTGCTCCAAGTGGAGATCCCCGTGGTGGAAGCTACTTTAATCCAGTTGTTGGCATGGCCCTCTCCTGTGATGGGAGTAGTTGTTCCAACTCTACTGATAATCGGGCCATATCGATTTGTGATTGGTCTGATTTAGATAATGATGGTGACTGTAATGAAGCTGGTGAAGTTGCTTCTTTTACTGTTCATGATTTTCCCATTGGAAGATCTAATATATGGTCAGATGGCCTTTCAGAAATAATAACGAATACGCTTGTCAGTATTCCAAATGCTACTCGAGAGGGAACAATTTCCTATACGGATACAGTCTGTCCTCTTGGTGATTGTGGAGGTACTTTTACGACAAATACAGTTGATGCCAATATAGCAACTGATGGGCCCGCTGTTGTTAGCCGTACTTATTGGAGAGTCTCTAGAGATGCAACCTTAGGCTTATTCTTTGAAAATGGGGGTGCTTCAAATACTCAATTAGGCTCCGGTCGCTATACTGGTCACCTCAGGCAAAGAGGTTTAACCGAGCAAGAAGGTGTTAACCGAAATACTGGCTTTAGGTGTTCAATAAAGCTAGATGAGGTTAAGTATTAATGAACTTTAAGGTGCTCATTTACATTGCCTTGCTGACAGGTCTTTTAGGATGCCTTCCTACGCCTAGTGAAAATAAAATAAAAGTGACGACTAAGGGAGCACTTGAGCTCTTGAGTGTTGTCAATGTTGGTGGAAACTACCAAGGAGAATTTCTCATTGGATCGGATCCCGTTGTCTTCACAGTTAAAGTTACTAATACTAATGGCCACTATATTGATAATTTGCAACTTAGACTTGATCCCACAAGTACGGCGGGGATGAAGTTTGAGCCTTCTGAAGATGGTAAATCTAAAAGTCCAGGGGCAACAGGAAGTTGTGGAAATCGCCTCGAACCTCTTGAAACTTGTGTTTACAAGCTCTACTTTCAGCCCACTTATGCAGGTGAGCTCAAGCAGTTGTATAATGTGACCTATAAGAGTTTAGTAGATGATAATAATATACCAGGGGTGATTTCACTCCTCTCAGGAGAGAGCGCTTCTCTTATCTTTACTTCAAATGAGCTCAATTATGATTTTGGTGTTAGAGAAAGAACAGATCAAGAGGCACTTGTTAAAGAACTTACGATTCGCAATGCAGGAGGGCTCTCTGCTAGAAGCATCTCCTTTAATAGCACTCAGAACTACGCTTCTGCGCCCTACACTTTAATTTTAAATGATTGCCCCGAAGTTTTAAAAGTAGGGCAGGAATGTCACTGGACAGTGGAATTTACTCCTCAAAACTATAGTGCCCTAGCGCCGGATGGAGATGTCAATATCGTCTATGAGAGTAACTTTTCAATAAATTATTCAAGATCTACAGGAGGTGGGCAAGCTAGTTTAACCGCCTATTTTAGCGCTGATTCTTCAAGAATTGAAGGCCTTTTAAAGGCTTCAGGCTTAACAGAGGTTAGTTTTGTTGAATTTCCAATGACTGTTGGTAATAAGACGACTCAAAGAGTAAAGATTTTAAATGATGGCTTTAAAGAGGCGATTATTCACTCGGTGGATATCTATGATGACACATCTGCATTAGTGGCGAGATGCTATTCCTTTAATGGGCAGAGCACACTTACTTGTCAGGACCCACTTAATACTGGGAGCTCTGGGACAGACTTAACACTGCTGCAACTCCCACTGATAATAGAAGATGATTCGTCCTGTTTAAACTCTTATGATGATCTCACATACTCACGTTTGGCCGATGGGTCTCTTTCTAACCCTAATCTAAAGGTGGTTGCAGGTAAGACTCAACTTGTTGCTGGAGGTTCTTGCTTCTTCTCTCTTACTTTTTGGCCAAGTACTCTAAATACAACTTCCGGCGATATTAACAATTATAAAATGAGGATAACTTACGATACAACATGGAAAGAAGATATAAATATGGCAGGTGATAATTCATCCTATGCCCATCTCTTTAATCTTAACGATGCAGCTTGGAAGAGTGCGGCCAAATTGGATATTCTCTCTTTTGATTATGGACTCAATACTGGAATGCCTAATAGTAATATGCCTGATAATAGTGAGTACCAATATGATTTAGGTCGTGTTGCTCTCATCTCTGACGCCGAGTTTAAGCAAGAATTAAAGATTCAGTATGTAAACACTGGTGAAACTCAAGCCGTGGTTTCAACCGTGAAAACGGGAGTAGGTTCAGCTGTAGATATTACAACTACTCAAAGTGATCACACTGGTTTTTATAAGAAAGTAAGGCATTTAGGGTGTGACTTTGTCGCCGAAAATAGTGGGCAGTGTGAGATCACAATGGACCTCGTTCCTTTGGCTTCGTCGAACCCTGATCCGGTTCTCGCTGAAAATGAAGAGAATGATAGTATGTTCGATATTCAAAATGGCCAACCTAATAATTTTAAGAGATTTCTGATTACATACCAAGATGGTACAACTTTTAATGACGATGGCACTGCAAGACAAGCCAGATCTGTTACTGTAGATGCCGGAGCAGTGTTGGTAAGAAAAGGGTTCTTGGTCTATGAAGATTTTGAAGGGAATGATCTTTCTGGTCTCAATTTTATTGGTGGTAATGAAGAGTATATAAATGTGGTCCTCTTCAATGGAGGCACAGGCGGTATCCCCTATATTGCCAGTAGAGTTGGGTATGGACTGGCCAATAATTTTTCTGGTGCCTATGTATTTGAATTTGTCGATAGAGCAGGTCCTGAAGCTGGCGCCACAAAAGATTGTTTCGAAATTGTAACACCCTTTGAGGGAGCTCGTGCTCCTGTCGCCTTCGGAGTAAATGCCCCTTCTATTCTTAATCCAGGGGAATCTTGTTCTGCAACCATAAAAGCAAAACTCCGTTCAACGGATGTCTATCCTGGAGCTCAATATGATGGCGATTCGGGGACCCAGAATTTCTATTGGTATAGGCCCTATGATTCCAGTGTTGTGGACTCCTATGATCTTTGGGAGGCACACTTTGGCCTCAATTCACCTAGTGTGACGGAAGACTCTCTTTCTTTTATCTATGATGATGGAGATGGAATTGCTGCCGGCACCTATAGTCCTGAAATAGATGGCTACGGGAATGTTTATACTATAACCGGGGCCAGTAGTGGCATTTACCCTATTTCTACAAACT
>CALHBL010000400.1 GCA_937930825.1 uncultured Bacteriovoracaceae bacterium | reverse complement strand
TAACCAGAAAATGATTACCTTCATATCTGACTATGCTGATGTGATGAATAAATCAATCTTGGTTAAGGAGAGAGAGATTAACGGAAAGGTTAACTTTAGTACTAGTAAGCCTATTACTCTAGAAGACTTTAATAAGATGTTTATTACGGTACTGAGTTCTCAGGGAATGGCCGTCATCGATGATAAAGCCTTCTTAAGAGTTATCAAAGCAAGGGATATCCGCTATGCCCCTACCGAATTTAAAAAATCAAACGATTATACTGATAGTGATCAGTATATTCTTATCAAGCATGTCTTGAAGAATCCGATTGCAACAGAAGTTACTCGAGGAATAAGGCCATTCATGTCGCGTTTTGGGCGTATTATAAGCTTTAATGATGGTCATACAATTGTGCTTTCCGAAAAGGGCAATAATATATCAAGAACCTTGGGTGTTATTAATAATCTCGATGAAAAGTTTAACCTTGATAAATTTATTGAAGGCAAGAAGAACAGTAATATAAATAAGCTTAAGAATAAAAAAAATAAAAAGAAGAAAAAAAAGGAAAAGAAGAATTAGACAGTAAACAATTATATCAAAACAAAATAATGATAAGAAAGATTTATTAGAATATGAAAATTCAAGTAATTTCTCTAAGAAAAGGGCCATTGATGATCAAGCTATTAGGACTTAGTTTATTTTATTTCAACTCAATATTTGCAAGCACTCTTGTCACTAATAGTGACGGAGATTTCTTATTAGAAGAATCAAAGTTTAAAGTAGCAGATATTGTTAAAGAGTATGCCAAGCTAAAAAATTTGAATTTAATTATGGACCAAGTACCAAAAGGGGAGCTACAGCTATTGGGGCCGAAGAAAATTAAGAAAGCAGATATAGATCTCTATCTATCTGCAGTTCTTGAAAAAACGGGTTATACGCTTATAGAGAATAGGCCACTTAATCAAATTCAAATAATTCGAACTCGTGATGTGCGCTACAGTGGATCTACATACTATGAAAAGATTAATGATGTGCCCGATAATTATAATCATGCCATTTTTAGTATCAATTTGGAGCATGCTAACTCTCGTATTCTGACGAAGAATATGCGGCCTTTTCTGTCTCGTTTTGGCCGGATTATTGACGGAAGAACTTCGGATACCTTAACCCTGGCAGGCACTGGAAAAAATATTCATAGAATTCACAAATTAATAAGAGATATTGATACGCCGGATTTTCCAAAGAGAGTAGCATACCTCAAAGAACTTAATGAAAGTGGAAATACTGTTACGGAAAAGGAAATATCGGTTTTAGATTTCATAAAGAATCAGCATATTCTCTTTATAGTGGCCTTCTCTTTAATTGCAGGAATCATGGGCTTTGGCATTAGGGGTTTTGTAATGAAGAAAGTAGAGGCCGGATGGTAGGAATACTTGAACCTCTCATTAATTCTTACGCTAAGTTAATGAAAGACTCATACCTAATAGGCCTTCGGCCATTTGAGTAGGCCGTTTTGTATGAGGGGATATTCATAGAGTCGATTGTGCCCCAGACAAAGTCAGATTCACTACAAAAGTCCATTACGTACTTTCTTTGAATCGCTTTTGCGAGCCCCTTACCTTTATATTTCTTCGTAATATAAATCTCATGAAAATAAACCGCTGTATGCCCAAGGAAATTACTAGCTTCACCGACGATTATGCCAATACGCTCTTCATCTAAAATAACGTATTTAATTAAGCCTTGCTCTAAGGGGTCTTGCATTGAATGAAGACTATTGATGTCTACTTTACTCTTAAGCTCGGGAAAGTCTCTATGAAATTCCTCATAACCGTCCCTGTACCAACCGTAATAGGAATCATCTTCTATACTTTCAAATGAGATGAATTCCTCAACAGGCCAGTGGTTTTGAGTAATCAGTTCTTGAGTTTTAGAAACCATGTAAATAGAGCCATAGAAATCAGCATTAACTTTATGGGCACTATGAAAACTTAAATGAAGTGGCCTAAATACTTTGAATTCTTCTTTTATCAGTTTATAAATCTCCAAGCACTCTTCTTTAGATGAAATTTTAAAATTGGGAATCAATTGAATAAAGGGAACTTCAGGGTTGCCACCCATATTGCGAATGCCATAGATAAGCTCTTTGTCAGCACTTATACTCAAGACCTTTTCACTATAATGATCTTTAGTAGCACCTTCGACTTTAAAGAAATCTAATCTCGACTGCTGAGTACTTTCTAAATTGAGGTCTGTAACTTCTTCCAAGAGTTCTTGCTGAATCGCACTTTTGGCCACTTCTCTATCAATAGTAAGGGAGCTCAAGTTGTAGGTATTCAATTCTGCAGTGGTAAATGATTGCAACTGAGCTTCACTGAAATTCATCTCTTCTTCCTTGATTAAGTTTTAAAAATTTACTTAAAGCTGTTAGCGGGTCTTGGAGAATTATAGTTAAAGAAGCGGTATTTCTATGAACTGCACTCAGGGCAAAAACCTGACACTTCAAAGTGGTGAGATAGACTGACAAACCCCTTCTTATTGAGCTCTTTAATTTGTCCATCGAAGAGACAATTCCCAATGGGTTCTATCGCTCGGCACTTAATACATTTAAAGTAATGTTGGTGTTCGTTCTCGCAGTGGTTGCAGTCGTGATTATGCAAGTGTATCTGATACTTTGATGCCTCACCTTGAAAGTGAGAGACTTTGATAAGGCCAATTTTCTCTAATGACTTTAATACTCTATAAACTGAAGCACGATTACAAGTCTTTAAATTTGATTCTTTTATAGCATCATAAATTTCATCAGGTGTGAGGAAGTCTTTCTTGGCATGAGTTAGTATGGAGAATACAGCAAGACGTGAGCTCGTAATTCTAAGACCGTTACTTTGAAGCTCTTCTTTAAATTGATCAATTTTTTCCACCATGGGAGTAGCTTAACTTAATCAGTGCCTGACGAAAAGACTTCTTTATGCGACACTGTTGCAATTGGCTAAGTTTCTGATACTCTATTCTTAAGAAAGGGAGCTCAGTATGACAAAAATCCTTAAGATAAGAGCAGTGGAAGAAGGAGAGGAGTGTATTTTCTCTCCCATACTCTCAAATAGTCACAATAGTGTACTCATACCTAGGAGGCCCTTCTTCGATTTAAATGAAGTCAAAGATGAGATGAAGAACTTTCATTTCCCAAGGGTTACTTTTGATGACTTTGATTACAGAGAAAAGGTTACAAACGCCTTTAGCTCTCTTAAAAAATCAGTCCTCTCAAAGAAAGCTCTAACTATTCTTGATAAACTCCATAGCGACAGCTTATTAATGATAGAAGAGTCCTTTAAAATCACTCCGCTTCATAGACCTTTTGAAGTTTCACTTAACTATGTTGAAAATGTTCCTTGCACTAAGTTCCACGGAGACTTTCTGCCCTTAAGACTATTATGTACATATCATGGTCCAGGAACGATATACTTACACCCTAAGGCGACTCGCTATGCTTGTTTAAACCAAGGAAGTTCTAATAAGAGGGTACTTGTTAAAGGAGAAGAAGCTTTGGAAACTAAACCTTTTGAACTTCTCCTTCTGAAATGACGTAAATTCAATGGGGGAGAGTTAAGGCCTTGTGCTCATAGATCTCCTGAAATTGATGGATTTCATAAGAGACTTCTTCTAAAGGTGGACTTCAAATGATAGAACAAATTCAAGAACTCAAAGGCGCTCTTCCTTTTTCTTATGAGCACAAAGAAAATATCATATTGGCCTCTAGTACAGTCGTTATTGACCTCCTCTTTTTAGATGAAATCAATGGATTGGTAATTAGTAATGCCTCTGTTTTTGAAGAGGGTTTCACCCCAGAAAGAACGCAATCCTTCTGTGACTTAGAAGAAGATAATACTTATGTAAATTTAAAAGAATTCGGATTAAGTGACTCTTTCATTGATATCTTACTAAGTATGGCGAGGGAGTTGGCCACGACCTTAATAGGGATTCAAATTACTTCTCCTACCAAGGAGATGTGCCCTAGCTTCCATGTTGATAAACTTCCCTTGAGGATTGTTCAATGCTTCAACAGCGATGGCCCAACTCTTAAAAGCAACAGCGGCAATGAGATAATAACAAAGAAGAATGATCTCATCTTTATGAAAGGAGATATGTGGAAGTCCCAGCATGGTGGAGTCATCCATAAATCGCCGGATACTGGAGTTCCACGAGAGTTAATTCGTATCGACTTTCTAAACTAGGTTTGACACTCTTTAATAAGGAAGCTTATTATTGCAACACTGTTGCTTTAGCAGAGGAGATTAAAAATGAATAAATTAGTTTTAGTGGCAGCTCTATTAATGAGCGGCACAGTTTCAGCAGGACTTGTTGAGGTAAGAGAGTCTGTAAATAGTACTTTTGCCTTAATTGGCCTAAACCATTCTTTGGATGAAGTAGAAGCAATTTCTGCGACTATGGGTACGAATGAGGTTGAAACAAAAGCACTTCTGGCCGACGAAAGAAGCGGACATGAAGAAGTTTTAAGTTTTGGCTGCCATGCTCATGGCCCTCATATGGCCTGTCATCCAGAAGGACATGCTCATTTAAAAGAGATGCCTTTTAGTGAATTTCTTCAAGGCGTAAATGCTGCATTTACGGCCATAGAGAAGTCATTCAGCATAAGAGGAATCTCTGGAAACTCTCTTGAAGAGGTAAAGTTTTGGAAGAGTGGGCATTCGCATTTCATAGAAAAGTCGAGTGAAGAAGAAGTTTGGGCAAAGTTTACTTATGAAGTGGGTGGAACTGACCAAGTGGTTTTCTCTGAATGTCATCGCCATACACCAACAGATCCTTATGACTGCCATTTTCAATTTTCTGGAGAAGGCGAGCCAGACTTAGGCTCAGGTCACCAGCACTAATTATGCCTCCTAGCGATAGGAGTTATTATTACGAGTACTATTCCTCCCAACTCTTTGTAGATATAGATTAGTCAGCAATCTATATCTACAAAAAAGTGAGGAATTTAACTTTCAAAAGTAGGTTGTTATGGAAGATCAAACTCTAACAGCGGCACTGGCGATTCTCTTTGGGGCGGCCCATGCAATCGAGCCTGGTCACGGCAAAACTGCACTCTTTACTTACTTGGCTTCAGGAAATTGCTCATGGAAAGATGGAATGGTCATTGCTCTTTCAAGTGCTATAACTCACTCTGCTGTAGTTTTGATACTTGCCTTAATCTCTCACCACTTTCTTGGGCACAAAGAGAGTCTCGATAATAATCTCTTAGAGGGGCTGCGCTATCTAGGTGGAGGAATCATCTGTCTCTTTGGTGTATTCTTCTTCTTCAAGAAAAATCAATCCAATTGCTCTCACTGTGATGATCATCACCATCACCATCACCATCACCATGATAAGAAGAACTCACAAGCCGATGTTAAGAAATCTCTTTTCGCGTCTGGTTTGATTGGCTTTGCAACAGGGTTAATGCCTTGTCCTACTATAGTTGTTGCTTACCTAGCAGGTGTATCAAGAGGCAGTTCTTTTAGTGGGCTATGGTCTGTTTTGCTATTTGCACTAGGAATGGCCATTAGCTTAATTCTTCTTGTTCTTATTTTCTCCTTTGGCAATAGGAAGCTATCGGGCATCATCACTAATAGAATACCGAGACTGAATTGGAATAGAGTTCAAGGAGTAACCTTCTTTGTTATTGGCTGCTTTACTCTATTCTTTCATTAAGACAAGTTTTCTAGTCTTGCTATGTTTTGCTGCGTTGCGCGTTAGTAGTTTCTACATGCGTCTCCAGATAAGTGGCTTGAACCTACTTTTTTCTATAGAATCCCCTCAATATTCAAACTAAGGGGAATAACCAATGAAGAATTTATCAATTCTAATAACATTACTTTTATTGACTTCATGTGCTGGCGTGCAACAGCAGTGGATCGCTGATAATTGTGATGTTGATTCCGCTTATTCTCAAGGGGTTGAGCATGCGGAAAATGGCGAGAAACATGACACCTCTTCTTACTCAATATGTAAGGTGAAAATGAGGGGAAAAATTAAGAAATCCTATTCTAAAGGCTTTAGCTCCGTTAAAAATAATCCACTGAGCTTGATCAAAGATGTTATAGGTCTGAACCGTTACACCTGTAATGTATCTCCCTTTGTTGAAAAGTATACTTCCAGTGGCAGAAACCTAGGTAAGGTTAAGCAGAACGTAAGAGAGAAGTGCCTAGCAAAGCACGATAAAATGCATTGTACAGATATTAAGTGTCAAAAAGAATAAGCCTTTAGTGATAATTGGGACATTCTTGTTTTTTTGTCTCAAAAAATAGACGCTTGCTATATTCATAAATATTTGAGAATTATCTTTTTTTAAAATCGACTGGTATTTGAGTTATAATATTTTTAATATGCTTTCGATCCGTTATTTACATTAAACAAATTTTCATCCTAAAAATTGAGGAGTTAAAATGATCAAGCAACTATGTATTTCATTAATTATTTTTTACGGTGCTTTTAATAGCAGTACTGCTGCTAATACTGTTCAACAGTATGATACCTTAGCAAGCTATTATAATGCTCCGATGGATATGGGCCGAACTAATGTCTTTATAAAGAGTAACTATAGAAAAGAAGATGTTCCGCAAGTGCATTCTCTATTCAATGGTCTTCTTGCCAGTAGGTTAGATAGACCCCTTCTTACAATGGTTAAGTTTTACTTAGAAAGAGGCATTGAAGATTTCAATGAGACTTCTTTAAAAGACCCTCGTGCAATCGAGCAAATAAGTGACAGTACTATTTCTCAGTTAAGAACGGTTAACGCTAATACAATCTTCTTTAAATCAGTTGTTAAAGTGCCCTTTGCTTCTATTACTTCTGATACTAACTTAAGTGTTTACACAGCGAATGAAATTGCTAACATTCCCAACCTAAGTGATTTTGTTAACTACTTTTCTCCAGGTAGATTACCCGAGGTTGTATCTCTTCAGACGACAACAAACTTTAATAGTTTCTTTAACTCTTCAGTTCTTGTAACTTTCTACCTCGCTACTAGTAATCCAGAGGTCATGGAAGTACGTACCTACGGTGTTTCTAATTTGAACAAAATGGTGGGCTTTATTGAAAGAAGAGTTGTTGGTAGCGTTTATCAAAAACTAGAAGAATTACCAGCAATTTTAGAAAATCTATAATAGACTAAAGTAATCTGAGGTCATAGGAAAAGTACTCTATGACCTCATTCAATCAAGTTTAATCCTATATTATCATCCAAGCTCTATTTTTCGTTACCGAATGTCTTCTTATTTAAGGAGGCAAAATTGTCGATATGATCACTTCAACTTAATTAATACTTCACAATTGTTCTTAAAATCCGTTAAGCGATCATACAATTTTATAATAATAGAACAAGAAAACTAATTAATAGGAACTTATAAATGCAGAAGCTAAGTTTAAAAGTAAAACTTATTGTCGCTTTTCTAATGGCAGGTCTCTTACCCATGCTTGCAGTGGCCATATACTCTTATGGTAAAAGTTCAAGTGCACTTGAGAATGAAGCTCTAAAGAAACTAGTGGCAGTAAGGAATATCAAGGGTAGTGCAGTAAAGAGGTATTTTGAAGGCATTAGGGATCAGGTCCAGACTTTTAGTCATGACGTGATGGTTGAGGATGCAATGCAGGCCTTCACTGAATCCTTCAAGGAATACACCAATGAAGCTAATGTTAGCTCTACAGATGAAATTGTCTTTAGAGATAAATTAAAGAGCTTCTATGTAGATCAGTTCAGCGCAAAATATAAGAAAGAAAATGGTATTGATATTGATTCTGTAAAGCTTTTAGATCAGGTAAAGGGAAATGAATTGGCCCTTCAGTATCACTATATTGCTAATAACTCTAACCCCCTTGGTAGCAAAGAGGTATTAGACTATGCAAATGATGGGACAAGCTACTCAAAGCTTCATGCTAAGTATCACCCTTCTATTAGAGAATATCTTCAAAAGTTTGGTTACTATGATATTTTCTTAGTAGATATTGATAGCGGGAATATTGTTTATTCTGTTTTTAAAGAACTCGATTATGCAACATCTCTTCTCACTGGACCTTATCGTGATACAAACTTTGCAGATGCTTTTAGAAAGGCCCGTGATTTAAATGATAAGAAATCATTCGTTATAGTGGACTACAAGAAATATACGCCTTCTTTCGAAGCACCAGCGTCCTTTATTGCTTCTCCTATCTGGTCAGGTAGTAAGAAGGTTGGAGTAGCAATCTTTCAAATGCCAATAGAAAGATTAAACGCCATAATGGGGCAACGCTCTGGAATGGGAGAAACGGGTGAAACTTATCTCTTTGGTAAAGATAAGCTGATGAGAAGTGATTCTTACTTAGATAGTGAAAATTATAATGTTGTATCATCGTTTAAAAACCCAAGTAGCGGAACACTTAAAAGTTCTACAGTTGATTTGGCGCTCGGTGGTTCTAATGGGCACTTAACTACTACAAACTACCTTGGTAAGGAAGTGTTATCGGCCTATACTCCTATTGATATTCTTGGCCTTAAGTGGGGGCTAATATCAGAGATGTCTTCGGATGAAGCATTTTTAGCGGCTAACTCACTAAAGAATACTTTATTTATAATGCTAATAATATCTTGTATTACGATTGCTTTATTTGCCTTCTTCTTATCTTCAAATTTAGTAAATACTATTAAAGCAATAGCGAATAGATTGCTAGAAAGTATTCGTGATGTTACCCAGTCAAGTAATAGAATCTCTGACAGTAGCCAACAGTTAAGTGACTCCGCTGTCGAAGCAGCTAGTTCATTGCAAGAAACAGTATCCTCTATAGATGAGATAAGCAGTATGGTACAAAGAAATGCTGATAGTGCAGGAAGCTCTACTCAAGTATCTTTGAAATCTAGTGAAGCTGCTAGCAGTGGTAAGAGTACAGTAGAGTCTATGATCAAATCGATTAATGAAATTTCTAGTAGTAACGATGAAATTGCAAAAGAGATGCAGAAAAATAATACGGATATTTCAAAAATAGTAGCAGTGATTTCTGAAATTGGAGAAAAAACGAAAGTGATTAACGACATTGTTTTTCAAACGAAACTCCTCTCCTTTAATGCCTCTGTAGAAGCAGCAAGGGCGGGGGAGCATGGTAAAGGATTTGCAGTAGTCGCTGAAGAAGTTGGAAATCTAGCCGCAATGAGTGGGAAAGCAGCTCTGGAAATTACTGAAATGTTAGACTCTTCCATTAAGCAGGTCACCGGTATTGTAGATAGCACGAAAAGAAAAGTAGAAGTATTAGTTACTACAAGTAAAGAAAAAGTTGAGGTGGGGAATAAAACAGCTCATGAGTGCGGAGAATCCTTAGATAAAATTTTAGATAATGTAAGTACTGTAAATGAAATGGTAAGAGAGATTGCATCAGCATCAAATGAACAATCCATTGGTGTCCAAGAAGTGACAAGGGCCATGCAGCAATTAGATCAAACAACTCACAAGAATACTACTGTTGCCCAAGAGTCTTCTGAAATGGCAACAAGGCTAAAGGAACAAGCCGATGGCTTGAGTAAGGTCGCTTTAGATCTAATGGAAGTTGTTAATGGTGTTGGTTCTCTAGGAAATTCACATTTTGCTCATAAAGGTCAATACCATTCTCCAGAAGGTGAAAATGGTGTTGTCATCGACTTACCTGAAAGAAAAAAACATGGAGCAGAATCAAGTACACTTAAGGTGTCAGGTTTAGATACAGAAATTCCTAATGGAAGTACTGGTCGGTTTGAGGACCTATAATTAATTAAAAACAAAGTGAAAAGGTTGTGTTTTTACTTGAGTCAATGAGTACTTTATGAATGATGTTATCTGGAGTTAAAGTACTCTTTTAAAGTAGACAAAATTACCTAGTTGAATATTAGAAATAGTTAGTTGAAAATTGTAGAGATATCCATTTTTACAGAGGTTATATCTATGTAGTTATCAATTCCTATTTTGATTAGTTTATGTTTATTTTCAATTCCAGTATTCTCTTCAGATCTAAATGAGCAGTTAGAAACTATTCAAAAAGAAAAACAAAAAATTCAAAACTATATTGGCGGAGGGCAGGGGAGCCCTGAGCTTAATGATGAGCTTCGCCGCTTAAGTGATTCTGAATCTAATCTTAAAAGTCAGATTTTAGAAGCTTCTAATGCTGAATCCATTGCTAAAGCTGAAGCTATTGCTAAAGAAAAGCTTAAGAAAAAACGTAAAGCTAAGGTGACTAAGAATAGAGCTAAGAAATCGAAG
>CALHBL010000399.1 GCA_937930825.1 uncultured Bacteriovoracaceae bacterium | reverse complement strand
ATGGTGATTGCTCTAAGCTTCACTCTATTCTAGGTACAACTGGGAAGCTCACAGATACTAACTGGAAACATGAGGCACGAAATATGATCGAAGCCAATGAACCATGAGAGAAATGAAGACAATAGAAATACTATGTCCTGTATTCAATGAAGAAGAGATTATAGATACATTCTATGAGGCACTCAAGAAAGTACTTTCGAGCTTAAGTGATCAATACTCGTGGAGCGTTCTATTCATTATGGATAGGTGTACCGATGGGACAGGCCAAGTTTTAGACTCGCTTTCTCAAAGAGAGAGCAGGGTCAAAGTCTTAAAGCTCAGCAGCCGTTTTGGGCACCAAATGTCACTTGTTGCAGGCATTGATCACTCATCGGCCGATATATTAATAATGATGGACTCAGACTTACAGCATCCTCCATCACTTATTCCATCTTTACTTGAAAAATATGAAAGTGGGTACGATGTTGTTTACACTATAAGAGAGGAACCTAAAGATAAAAGCTTCTTTAAACGCTATGGCTCTAAGCGTTTTTATACTCTCATGAATAGACTGTCTGAAGTAAAGCTAAACTCCGGTGAAGCAGACTTTCGCCTAGTTTCTAAAAAAGTCGCTCATATTTTTCAGAGTCAAATCAGAGAAAAAAATCAATTTTTAAGAGGACTTTTTAGATGGGTTGGTTTCAATAGTATTGGTGTTAAATACTCTCCTGCAGAGAGAACAATTGGAGAAAGTAAATATACTATGTCTAGAATGATGCGCTTTGCTTCAGCAGGTATCGTCTCATTTAGTAAAAAGCCACTGCAATATGCCATCTACTCCGGAATTATATTTAGCGGATTGGGCCTACTATCCGCAACCGTTTCGTTTGTTTCTTACTTTGTAACAGATCAAATTCCTTCTGGCTGGACGACCTTAAGTATCCTTGTTTCTGTTTTTGGAGGAATGCAAATGTTCTTCCTAGGTGTTATTGGCGAATATATTGGCGCTATCTTTGATGAAGTTAAGGATAGGCCTCTTTATATCGTCGAGGAGAAGATTAATTTTGAGTAACTCATGTATTATTTGTAACCAAAGTAACGCCCTACCTTTATACCCAGGTATCGTAAAATGCTCAGACTGCAGCTATATATATGCCGACCTAGATATGTCCCAAGAAGAATTTGAGAAGCTCTATACATCTGGCTACTTCAATGGAGAAGAGTATTCTGACTATCTGGCCGACAAAGAAATTACGCAAATAAATTTCAACGCAAGGTTAAGCACCCTCAATAAATTTGTAAATAAAGATCAACACAAGAAGCTACTCGAGATTGGTTGCGCTTATGGGCTTTTTCTAGACTGCGCGCGCAATAACTTTCAAGAAGTCACAGGAGTTGACGTAACACCCGAAGGAGTTGAATACGCCAAAAATACTCTCTCACTTGATGCCTATAAAGTTGACCTCGAGAAATGGGACTTCAAAGGACAGAAGTTCGATGTGGCCTGTATGTGGGACACTATAGAGCACTTAAAGAGACCTGATATTTACATCAAAAAAATATCTGAAAACTTAAATGATAATGGCCTTGTTGCCATAACAACTGGTGACATTGAAAGCTTTGTTGCTAAGTTTCGTAAAAATAAGTGGAGATTAATTCATCCACCAACACACGCGCACTATTTCTCTATAGAGAGCCTGTCTAAGCTCCTTGAAAATAATGGTCTGAAAGTCATCCACTCTGAGCATTGCGGCTTCTACAGAAGTATTGAAAATATTGCCTATAATATTTTTGTCCTAAGGCTTAAGCAAAAGTGGATTTACAAAACTTTAAAGTTTCTTGGACTAACGAAAATTAATCTGTACATGAATCTCTATGACATTATGTATTTAGTCGCTCAGAAAGTCCCTGAAGCAGACACACATAAGTCCTAAGGCTTGGCCCCTCAATATACAACTTAAGCTTATTCAAGTAGAGTTCTCTTATAAAAACTAGAGTAAATGGCGCTCTGCTGTAAGCGCCAATACAGCTCCTTACTTGAGAAAGACTATGTGTGGTATTCTTGGAAGAGTTAATTTTAAAGGCGATGAAGTTTCTATAAGGGACTTAGCTGATGCAGCCAGCATAATTGGCCACCGAGGACCTGACGGTTCAGGACAATGGAGTGAGGGTGGTTGTGGACTTGCTCACCGAAGACTCTCTGTTATTGATCTTAGTAAGCATGGAAATCAACCCATGCTTAGCACTAACGAGAGGTACCTATGCGTTTTTAATGGCGAAATCTACAACTTTCAGGAACTAAGAGATGAGCTCAATAATTATTCTATCCAATGGAGAGGAGCTAGTGATACTGAAGTTCTATTAGAGGGATGGTCTATCTGGGGTGTAGAGCTTCTAGATAAAATTGACGGTATGTTCGCTTTTTCAATCTGGGACAAAAAAGAAAGAAAGCTATTTATTGCTAGAGATCGAATGGGAGAAAAGCCTCTCTACTATCACTATAAAACTGATACTATTGCATTTGGTTCTAGACCAAAGCCAATCTTCAAACTAATGAAGAACCTTTCACATAAATATGATAATCAAGGGTTAAGGTTTTTTCTTGAAAGTGGATACATTCCAGCTCCCTACACTGCTCACAAGGAACTAAAGAAGCTTCCTGCTGCTCATTACCTCATTGCAGACGAGTCTGGCCTAGAAGTCAAAAGGTACTGGGACTTCTCTAAGATCCCGACTGATGAAGCTTTCAATCAAAAGTCTGAAGAACAACTCTTGGATGAAATGGATGCTATCATTAACAAAAGTGTCAAACAAAGAATGATTAGTGATGTACCTTTAGGAGCATTTCTTTCAGGAGGAATTGATAGTTCATTGATGGTCGCAATCATGAGTAAAGCTCACCCTAAGCCAATTAAAACATTCACTATTGGTTTTGAGGAAAAAGATTATGATGAAAGTGAAGACGCTGAAAGAATCGCAAAATATCTCGGCACAGATCATCACTGTGAACAACTTAAAGTAAATGACTTACTCGATCTTCTGCCCAAATTTCATGAGAACTACGATGAACCTTTTTTTGATAGCGCTGCTTTTCCAACTCTTGCTGTATCTAGACTTGCAAGAAAGCATGTAACTGTCAGTATAACAGGCGATGGTGGAGACGAATTATTTGGAGGTTATCACTACTATAAAATCGATAAGATATTAAATCCTTTTTTTTCAACGCCCAAGTTAGTCAGATCTCTTCTTTCAAGGATTATTGGAATAATCCCTAAACATAGAGCACAACTACTCAGTGCAGCCCTAAAACAAGACTCCTCTGCCAGAGCGTTTGCTTTTTCAAGAAGTATTGCTAAAGATTTTCGAAATATAATGCCTGAAGATGTATTAAGAAATACAAAGAGTCTTGGGAACTTATTTGAAAAAACAGCGGCAAACTTCCCTAAAAATACTCATGCGAGTGAAGAGGGTATGCGACTAGATGCACTTTACACTCTTAATGATGATTATCTGCAAAAGACAGACGTCGCCAGCATGGCATTTTCCCTTGAATCTAGAGCTCCTTTTCTATCCAAGGAGCTAGTTGAGTGGGCCATGAAATTACCTGTAAAATACAAAGTAAAAGGAATGAGTAACAAGTACTTATTGCGAAAACTAGCATATAGGTATGTACCTCAAGAGTTACTTGATCGGCCAAAGCGAGGATTTGGAGTGCCAATAGACTCTTGGCTAAGAGGTCCCTTGAAAAACTGGGCAAAAGAAATGATTGACACCTCAACAAATTATGAAGGTCTTCCCCTTGAGCAAGAAGCGGTAAAAGAACTCTTTAAATTACATGAGTCTGGATTTAGAAATGTCCATCCTCTACTCTGGGCGGTTTTGATGCTACTAGAGTTCAATACTGGTACTAAAGTAAAACTAAATGAATAATAAAAAGAAATTACACATATTTATCAATGCTTTTTCCGCCAGAAGAGGTGGAGGACAAACATACCTAATCAATTTATTAAAACATCTGCCAAAAGAGCAAGAGCTGAAGATAACCTTAATGGTTTCTAGAACGAGTAATCTTCAAGTCAATAACTCACAAGTTGAAATACTCAAGATCGATTTTCCAGTTGATAACCCTTACCTAAGAGCGCTTTGGGAGAAATTCAGATTACCTTCTCTACTGAGTAAATTTTCTGCGGACATTTTATTTTGCCCTGGTGGAATCATTGGTACTAAAGCTCCCAAAGGGTGCCACTCTGTGACTATGTTCAGAAATATGATCCCTTTTGACATGGAGCAAAGAAGAAAGTATCGATGGGGAAAATCTAGACTTAGGTACTGGCTACTCCATAGAACAATGTTATCAAGCATGGAAAAAGCTGAACATGTTATTTTCATTTCTAATTATGCTAAGGAAGTCATTCTCAAAGCATCCAAAAAGGGAATTAAGAATTACTCCGTTATACCGCATGGAATCGGGGAAGCTTTCACACATCCAAAAGATGAAGATATTTCCACTGACATTCCCTACAAAGGTTATATCGTCTACACTTCAACTATTGACCGTTATAAATCACAAGTAGAAATCGTTGAAGCAGTAAATATACTCAAACAAAAGGGAGTTACACTACCAAAGATTCTTTTTGTTGGAGCATTTGAAGAGAACTATGTCGATCAGGTAATAGAGAAGATTAGCCTCTACCGCTTAGAAGAAGATATAAAATTAATTGGCCCTATTCCTTATGAGAAGATGCCAACTGTTTATAAGAACTCTAAGTTTATTTTATTTGCATCCCAGTCTGAAAACTGTCCTAATATATTACTGGAATCAATCGCTTCTAAAAAAGCCGTTGCTTGCTCTAATATGCCTCCAATGCCTGAGTTTGGTAAAGACTCCGTTCTCTACTTTGACCCTCGCAAGCCAAAGCAGATTGCAGAGATATTGAGCACTATTAATGAAGATTATAGACTGATTAAGGACCTTGAAGAAAAAGCGTACAAAGAGTCAACCAACTACAGCTGGGTAAAGACTTCTCAAAGAACTTGGCAAGCATTAAGTTCACTGAAAGGTATTAGCTAGAGTGAATATTAATAAATCTAAACACTTTCTAATTGTTACCCAGTACTTCTGGCCAGAAACTTTTAGAGTCAATGATCTAGCGTTAGGTCTTATTTCAAGAGGTCATAAAGTAACTGTTCTTACAGGGATTCCTAATTATCCGAAAGGGTCTTTTTTTAAAGGTTATAAGTTTTGGCAAAGTAATGAGGACTGGAAAGGAATCAAAATCGTCAGATCTCCTCTCTTCCCAAGAGGCAAAGGAAAGGGCTGGCAGCTGGCCTTAAATTATCTATCTTTTGCCATTTTTGGTACTATTACCGGGCTTATAAAATGTAGAGACCAATACGATACGATACTAGGCTTTGCCCCCTCGCCTGTGACATCAGCATTCCCTGCGATCACACTAAGAGCAATCAAGAGGGTTCCTTTCGCTTTTTGGCTACAGGATCTTTGGCCTGAGAGTTTAACAGCGGCAGGGATGCCTCTACCTCGAATTTTAATGAAGCTAGTTAGAATCATGGTCGATTTTATATATAAAAGGTGTGACTCAATTTTCATTCAATCTCCAGGTTTCAAGCGGCATGTTCTCGATGCTGGTATTTCAGAGTCTAAAATTCATTACGTCCCAAACTGGGCCGAGGAAATTTTTCAACCAATGGTTGCAAATGAAGAATTTGCAAAAAAAGAAATGTTACCAGAGGGTTTTAAAGTATTCTTTGCTGGTAACATCGGTAAGGCTCAAGATTTTGAAACTATTTTAGAAGCCGCTAAAATTCTCAAGCATCAAAAAATAATACATTGGGTAGTTCTCGGCGAAGGGCGCCAACTAAAGTGGGTTAAAAAGGAAATTTCAAAGCATAAGATGCATGAAACATTTCATCTTCTTGGCCGTAAACCAATGGAGCAGATGCCATCATTCTTTGCTCACGCTAATGTTCTACTGGCCACTCTTAAAAAAAATCCAGTATTCTCGTTAACAATACCGAGTAAAATACAAAGCTACCTAGCTTGTAAAAAACCTATTATTGTTAGTATTGAGGGAGTTGGATCCGAAGTCATTAAGAAATCTCAATCAGGAATTAGCGTTAGTCCGGGAGAGCCAATAAAACTTGCGAATGCTGTTGTTGAAATCTTTAATATGGATAAGGTAACTCAAGAAGAATTAGGCGAAAATGGCTTACGCTATTACCGAAGTGAATTTGAAAGAAATATGATTATAGATAGAATTATAAATAAGAGTTCTGAATTACAGGGAAAGGTATAATGAAAATTCTAATTCTAGGTGGAAATGGAATGCTAGGGCATAAGCTTTTTTTGCATTTTAAAATTAAGAATCAAGTCAAAGTAACTCTTAGAAAAACACTCGAAGATTACAGTAACCTTGATTTATATACTAAAGAGAATATCTATGAGAATTGTGACGTTAGAGATTTTCAAAGAGTCAAAGAAGTTATAGAAGAATTTTCTCCTCAGATAGTCATTAATGGCATCGGTATAACTCATCACGGAAGAAATACTGAGACGAAACTATCGATAGAGGTAAACGCACTACTACCTCACCAAGTCGCTGAGTTCTGTAAAGACATAGGGGCCCGATTTATACAGATCAGTACAGATTGTATTTTTGATGGTCAACGTGGTGGATATGAACAAAATGAAAAACCTAACAATACCGAGTTATACGGAATGACAAAGTTCCTTGGAGAAGTTCATTACCCCAATACAATTACCTTAAGAACATCTATCATAGGCCTTGAAATAGATCACAAGTCATCCCTTATAGAATGGTTTCTATCCCAGAAGGGGGATGTTAAAGGCTTCCAAAAAGCGATTTTTAGTGGACTAACAACAGCCGAACTAGCTCGAGTGATAGAGGATATTATTGAAAACCATTCTGAACTAAGCGGAGTATGGCAAATTGCATCAAGACCAATTTCTAAGTTTGATATTCTAAAAACAATGAAGGACAGACTAAATCTTACTGATGTCCAAATAGTTCCAGAGACCAGTTTTGTTTGTGACCGAAGCCTTAAGGGAGAATCTTTCTCTAAACAAACGGGGTACATTGCACCCTCTTGGGAACAAATGCTAACAGAGCTCTCCCAGGAAGTTACAAAGAGAGAGCAAAAGTGAACAACTTTTCTTTATGCCCTTATTTAAAATCAAGTCTTGAAGGACACCTCACCTTAACAGCAAAAGAGGCTCGAAAAAAAAACTACTTAGGCAAAGTCTCAGTATGAAACTTGAAGATAAGAGAACTGATAGTATATTTAAATCGAATCAATCCTTCGGTATTCTTGAATATGGAATTATCCGCACAAAATGAATATTCTAATAACAGGTGCGAATGGCTTTGTGGGATCCTTCTTAGTTGAAAGGCTTGGGCAAGCTGGTCATAGTGTAACCACCATTACAAGAAAAACCCACGGTGATATTAGCCAAATTCAAAATTGGGAAAAAATTCTTAAACACCACAACATCGAAATTATTGTTCACCTTGCTGCATTAGTTCATCAGATGGGTAAGAATCTAGGGTTAAGAGACTATAAGAAAATCAATGTCGAAACTACTCAGAAGTTAGCAAAAGCCGCGAGTAACTTAAAAGTAAATACATTCATTTTTTTAAGCTCTATAAAAGTTAATGGTGAGGAGAACCCAATCCAATACACCTCTGACTCTGTTCCTTCCCCAAGCGATCCTTATGGAGAAAGCAAACTGCTCGCAGAAAGGGCGATAGAAGAAATTGCTGCTAGCTCAAAAACTTTATTTGTTACACTAAGACCTCCCCTCATCTATGGAAAACAAGTTAAAGCAAACATGCTTAAACTCGTTAATTTAATAAAACGAGGGACACCTCTTCCTCTTGCATTAGTTAAAAATCAAAGAAGCCTCCTCTACATAGGAAACCTAGTAAACTCAATTGAAACTATTATTGATTCCAACTCTTTCAGGTCAGGACAAAATTTTACTTACTTAATCTCTGATCATGACGATTGCTCTACTCCTACCTTAATTAGAGATATAGCAGAAGTACTTTCAAAACGAGCTTACCTCATTCCTATCCCTTTGCTAGTTCTTAAGCTTGTTTTTCAAGTCCTTGGAAGGGCAGATCAACACAAGCGTATAGCGCATTCTCTTTCACTTTCCCCCTCACTATTTATGAACGACTTTAAATGGAAGCCACCTTACACCCGAAAAGAAGGCCTCAGGCTAAGTTTTCAAGAACATATTGATTTTCAAGATAAATAAATTCCTATATGCTTAGTAAAAGGGATGACTCGATGAATAAAAAAACGCTTTCTATAATTGGATTAGGCTATGTAGGACTCCCTGTGGCCATCAGCTTTGCTAAGAAATATCAAACTATAGGTTTTGATATCAATGAAAAAAGAATTTCTGAACTCCAAAATGGTTTTGATATAACTAAGGAAGTTGATAGAGAAGCCCTTCTCAAATCCAATATAGTATTTACCCATAATCCAAAGGACATAGAGCAAGCCTCTATCCATATCATTGCTGTTCCTACTCCAATAGATGAATCGAAAAAACCGAACCTCAACCCTATTCGTTCAGCAACTGAAACAGTCGCTAAAATACTCAAAAAAGGTGATCTCGTAATATATGAGTCAACTGTATACCCAGGCTTAACAGAAGATTATTGCCAGGTGATTCTTGAAAAATACTCTGGCCTGAAAGGCGGAGTTGACTTTAAGCTCGGTTACTCTCCAGAAAGAATAAACCCAGGCGATAAAGAACATACTTTTGAAAAAATTGTAAAAGTAGTTTCTGCACAAGATGAAGATTCTCTTCAAACTGTCTCAAGCCTTTACTCTTCAGTTGTAGAAGCTGGAGTCTTTGAGGCCAGCTCAATAAAGGTGGCTGAAGCTGCAAAAATAATTGAAAATACTCAAAGAGACGTCAATATAGCCCTAATGAATGAGCTCGCAATTATTTTTGAGAAAATTGGTATTAGTGCTTCAGAAGTCCTTAAAGCCGCTGGCACTAAATGGAATTTTCTAAAGTTTACTCCTGGCCTAGTGGGTGGCCACTGTATTGGTGTTGATCCCTATTACCTAACTTATAAAGCTGAGATGCTTGGCTACCATCCACAAGTAATACTCAGTGGTAGACGAATTAATGATAATATGGGTAAATTTATAGCAGAGAAAACTATTAAAATGATGCTTGCTGCGAACCTTCCGGTAAAAGACTCTATTGTTACAGTCCTTGGCTTAACATTTAAAGAAAATTGTCCCGACCTTCGAAATACTAAGGTCATTAGTATTATTGATGAACTGAACGAATATGGCATAAGAGTTCAAGTTTATGACCCTGTTGCTGATCCTCAAATGGCAAAAGAGTTCTATGGCCTAGAACTTCTTTCCCTAAAAAACCTCTCAAAGAGTCACGCCATTATTGCGTGTGTTAAACACGACCAAATAATTAAACAATTACCCGAAATTGAGAATCAAGTCTGTGACCAAGAAACTGTTTGCATTGACGTGAAAAACTTTATGAACCCCTCCAACTACAAGAAGATATGGACGCTATAAAAAGATTCCTGAGTAAAGAAACTCAAACTTGGTTCTTAACTGGAGCTGCAGGGTTCATTGGATCCAATATATTAGAGTTTCTTTTAGAACATAATCAAAAAGTTATCGCAATAGATAACTTATCTACTGGAAACATTAAAAATATTAACAAGGTTAAGTCAGCAATTGATTTTGATGTTGAAAACTTATCATTCCATGAAGAAGACATTTGTAATTTAGAGATGATGATAAAGCTAATGGACGGCTCTGATTATGTTATTCATCAGGCAGCACTTGGTTCAGTTCCTAGGAGCATCAAGGATCCAATTGCAACCCATTATAATAATGTGGATGGCACAGTAAACATTTTCCATGCTGCTGCGAAAAATAAAATCAAGCGTGTTGTTTACGCCTCAAGTTCATCAGTCTACGGTGACCACCCTGAGCTTCCTAAGTTTGAAGATAAAGTAGGAAAGGTACTCTCCCCATACGCTTCCTCTAAGAAGTGCTGCGAAGTCTATGCCGAATCATTTGCTAA